>JBFJQA010000008.1:0-34158 GCA_041616875.1 Nitrospiraceae bacterium
CCACCGCTTGCTCGGTCTCTTTCCCGGCCTTCTCCGCAGGCCCTTCGCCCTCGCATGAGACGATACCGACAAGGGCCAGCCCGCCGATGAGTAAGAAAGCTTGCAGCCTTGGCATCTTCATAGTGCTCTTCCTCCAAAATCTGGCGCTGAGAGTCGAATCGAACGTCGAATCACTAGCGGAGTCACAGTTGTAGGCCTGGTCCCGCTCATGCGTCTAACCCGAGAACTGAGAAAGCCGGTAATTACCTTCCTGCTCTCGGTCGACGTGCCAACGTAGTTACCCCTTTCCCCTGTTTCAAGGAGTACCTGTCGGCGCGCTACGAGCCTGGAAGGCAACGAGCCGATTCGTTAGGGGTTCGCCTCGGAAGCATGGCGTTCTTGTCAGTAGAAGAGGAGACGGTCCAGTGTCTTGGCCTGCTCGATCCAGGCCGCGACTTTGTTCTCGCTTGGAAGATTGCGTACCAGTTTCTGTGCGGCATTCACCTCGGCCAGTTTTTCGCACAGATTCTTGGCATTGCGTCGGGCGAGTTCGGAAACGGTGTCAACACCCCCGGATTCCAAGAGATCTGCATACTCCTCCCCAATTCCCTTGACTCTTGCCAAATCAGCCCTGTTCAACCAGGATAGTATTACACTAGGATTAATACCGGTTCTTTCAGCGATACGTTGCCGGCCTTCTGGTTGACCGCCCTGCTCAAGCAACTGTTCCTGCGTTTCAATACCGATGGTCCGCAGTTTTGCGGCGTAGGCTTCTCCGATCCCCTCAATGTCGATGAGCTTGGACATACCTTTCCCCTCCTTTGTCCTTACTGGTTGTCTCACCGTGGTGCCGAGAGCGTTGGACATTGCTCCGGCAGGGCTGCCTCCAAGATCCCGTTCATCCCAAGAACGAACCTTGTTGAGCCTATTAGCTAGGCTTTAAGACCTTTTCGAGCAGACCCTTCGCTGTATCGCCACCTTGGCCTTGAACATAGGAAAGAACCAGAAGAACGAATTTTCCGACCATTCCGCTGTCCAAGCCGAGTTGGGAGAAGCCCCCTGCCAAACTTGCCAAATCCCCCAGCCCGCCAACCTTCCCTCCCAAGGATGAGGCGAACCCTCCAACCGCACCCATCACGCCCCCACCTTTCGGAGCCGCACCGAGCAGATCGTTTATACCGGGAACGGCATTGGCGACTTGGGAGAAATCGCCAGCGGGCAGCTTCTCCTTGGCAAGATTAAACAGCAGCCCGGCTCCCCCGCTCGCCTGCTGCTCGTTCACTCCAAGATGACTCATTAACTGGTGGACAAGTTCCATCGTGCACCTCCCTATGAACATGGATGAGAATGAGATCGGTGTTGAGAACAAAACCGGAATGTCAGTCGGCGGTGGCACTCATCCCGGGCTCGAGCGCCGATGAATTTGTGAGTTTCCTCCGGCTGTCGGCGAGGAAAAGGCGCGTGCTGACCTAAGGAAATCACAACTGTCCTCATTCCTCTGTCAGGATTGAGCCGCTATCCTATATATGGCCTACCAATTAAAAAGTTCTTCTCAGTCTTTTGCCACAAGTAATGGCTTCAGATTAAGAAGCTCTGTTCATTGCTTTGCCACAAGCACTGGCTCAGGACGCGGCAGCAACTCTGATAAGGTGGCCTTTGCCTCGGGAAGCAGGTCTAGGAGCTGATCATCCTGGGCAATCTTGAGTGCTGTTACCGCGAACGAAATCGCTTCCTCTTGCTCTCCCTGGGCCGCGCACTTTTTGGCCAGGGTTAAGCGGGCATTAACCGCTTTAGGGTCTTCGTGAATCACCCGTCGAAGCATTCGTTCACCCAATTCGGCGTCTCCGCCGAGAAAACCAGGAAGCCTCATGAGAAGTGTCCCCTTGGACGACAGTGCATCCAGATGATTCGGGTCCAAGGCTAGGGTTCGATCCAGCTCCTTCATCACTCGTCGGAACCCGAAAAAGGATGAAAGGCCTTCCCCATCAATTCGCAGCTGCTCGCCGAGGTTGCAGAAGAGAGCGAAGTGACTCCCCGCAAGCCGATCGTCCATTTCGATGGCCTGCTCAGCCAAACCTTCGCCCCGTTTAAAGTGTGCGAGACGAACAGCGCGGTCCTGGGCAACCCGCCCTCGCTGGCACTCCTCCAATGCCTCGTCGCTCAGGTGACGCGCCGGGTCGAGAGCCAGCACGCCTTGCGGCAGACCGAGCAGAAGAGAAAGCGTCGTCGTGAGGAAGATCCCGTGTCTAGACATCGGTTTGTCTCCTATTGGTCATGGGAGCTTACTCCGGGGAACCCACAGACGTGATTGAGTAGACCAACTTTCATGCCAGAGGCCAACGGTGACCACATAACAGATAGGGTTTCAATAGGTTACGATAATGCAAAGAAGGCGACGCTGCTCTCTGTCTTACAGCAAGGAGACACAATGGAGGACAGAGAGATGTAACCCCTCAGATGAAGGCAAATCGCAAGACATTGATTTCTTATTGTATTGAGAGTGTTCTCACCCTTCGGTTGCTCCTGTCTCATCTGAGATGGGTGAGACACGGGCCAGCGAAGGGAGTCTTGCCCGTTTCGGTGTGGTGTTCCCTCAACGATCCAGGGAGAGCACCCTACTGGTCTTCTCGTTTCGTGGCTGACCTCCTCACTAGTCTGGAGCCGATCGTAGGGGTGAAGACTGTGAGGGGAAACGGGGAAAGACCAGAGGGAGAGAGTATGGGAATTACAAGATGGACCTCTTGCAGGGGGTTCTTTGGGGGAATTGTCCTATCGGCCGAAGCCAGTATGGTGGATGGGGACAGGGCATGTTCTCTATGGGGCGTTGCGCGGTTGCTGGCGGGATCCCTCTATAGGAAAATGCGGTCAACCGCGATTTTCGTTTCGATGTCCTGCGGCCATATTGGGTCAATCAACGCGCTCCAGATTCGAGGGTGGGATAGTGGTGAACGTCTCAATGGGCGGCTGCTCGTTGGGAGGCATCATGGAAATGCCAAGAGGAACCTATCTGAGACTCTGCATCGAGCCGGTTACACTCGACTTGCCTGTAGAAGTCGAACTGGCAAAGACGCGATGGGCTGAGGTGCCCTCAGAGCAATGATCAGAGGGCTTGAGAGGCGCTCGAATGCGCTTCTGTTTCTGTCATGGGCATCGGCGCTGCCACCAGGCGTGAAACATGTTGGGCCGCCATCGCCACTGTCCCATTGAATAGGACACCAGCTTCCATGGCTAGAGAGGGAGTCGTGATGGATCCATTAAGCGCGGCTGGGGCCCGAAGCTGCACGCTCTTTTTTGCTACCACATCCCCTGTAATAGTTCCTTTACTGATGATCCTTCCGGCATTGACTTGCGCCGCGATCACTGCCCCCTCGCCGACCCAAAGAGACCCTGCGGTTCGAAGCTCTCCCTCCATCGTTCCATCCACTCGGATGGTCCCATCATAAATAAGCGTTCCATTAAATTTCACCCCTTTGCCGATGTAGACATTGAGCTGTGTCTCGCCATCGACCTTGGAGTCAAATTCGTCAGAGGATTTCTGCGCAGCCATCTCCTGGTCCGTGCCTGCCATCGTATCACCTCTTGCGAATGGGTTAGAGGACGTCGACCAGGGCCAAGGCTAGACCCAGGAGTGGCGACCTGTCAAGGCGTCGTTTTTCATGGTGTTTGGTCTCGTGGGCACCTGGATTCCCCAACCGGCCTGGTAGCAACGGGCCGCCATCCTGCAAAAGGACTAGGGCCCCAACCATTGCGGACTTGCCTCTTTGTGGGGCTCCAGGATATCTCGTACTGCATGGTTGTGGAGACCTCAGGAAACTTGTCCGCGAGGTCCAGATTTTCGGTAAGGACATTTCACGCATTGGGGTATTTCATGAAGGCCAACTGTCGCCTGCCGGTACTGCTTCTAGCGTTTGCATCCGTCCTTTTCTGGGGTGAGCGAGAGGCAGCATGGGCCTTCGATTCTATCGAGGGAGCATTTGGCATGAAACTTGGTGCCAAATATCTCCCCTCCGCCGGCCCTGGAAGTTCTACGGTACTGGATGGGGCACCGGCCTACTTCTTTAAGCCCGCCTCCCCGTCACATCTCTTTGACCTTTATGTTGTGCAAATCACACCCGCGAGCCATCTGATCCATTCCATCATTGGCGTGGGCCGCAGTAAGGATGTGGAGACCTGCGACAAAGACCGCGGTGCGATGTTGTCCAGCCTGACCGAGCAATATGGGGCATCCACCAAGTGGGGTCTTGAACAGGTCTCAGGTCACTATTTTGATTTCGACATTATTCTGCAGTCCTCCCATAATCGAGGGATTGGAATCGGGTGTAGCGGAACGTCACCGATCATTTTTCAGATCATCTACCTTGACGACGATTTGGCGAATCTGGCGAAACGAGAGAGCGGCAACGAGGAAGACGCCACAGCACGTCAGCGGGAACTCTAGACAATGGGAGTTCCGCTTGGCTGTGAATGACCGGTCATGAGGTCGAGCGTTCGAGTACGACACGATCCCGTTTCCATCGGCTTTCGCCCCCACGGACGTATCCAACCAGGACCGGCCGGAAACACCCTTCTTTCTACTCGACCTGCCTGGAACTGTCCCGTCTGGTATGCTCATCCGCTCCTGTGGACTGATTCTCTGTCCGGGGAGGCAACCGTCCTCCTTCGGGCCCCATGGTGAGTGCTCCATACAGGTCGGGTCGAGGCATCGAGCCGACGCCCAGGCTCATGACGCTGATGGTCATGAATGTCTAGGAGATGATGTCAGCCCCTTGGTTTGGGAACACTCTGGGGGGCCAAATGTGGGAGACGGCGATTCTTCCGGAGGGAGCGGCGGTTATTCACACAGACACTGAAAATCGTGTATCCGACCTCGACAATACAGTCGGGCTACTGATGATATGCAGACGAATGGGGCTGGGGGGTTGCAGCGAGATAGTCCCTAGCCTTCTTGAATAGGGGCTGCGGGTGAAGGGGATTTGCCAAGGGTGGTCACATACTCCGCGAGCCGCGTCCGTTCCTCCTGGCCGATATTGATGAACTCACAGCCGAAATTCCAGCCATTGGTCCACCGGACAGCGGCAAGGAAAATAGAGAGCGGTTGCCCCTCTTGCGGGAGAATCAACCGCATGGCCAGATAATCCCCTCGTTTGACCTCGGTGTCTGCCTTGACCTTACAGCCGTGCGAGCTCAGGTTGAACACTTGACCTTTTGCAGAGGCGTATTCTGTTTTCAGGGTAGTAGGAAAATCGACACGGAATCGGACATGCCGGCGGTTGTCCACGATTGACCTCCAACAGCGATGGACTCTCTAGGACTTCCTGAACGGCTCTCTCCCGCGAGCAAGCATCGTACAGCGGGCGTCGGTTGCCTAGCAGGCGCCCTGGCCGTAGTGTACCGAGAACGACATGATGGTCAAGGAAAAGGGAGTTTCTCGGCTGGCGGTGGCGGGTGGAATGGTCTCTTCTCGAGATGCCCAAACTGGGGTGAAGGTCTCTCTTGGGTACCACGCGAACCCTGACCTGAGGCGCGGTGTCATATTTGCCCGTCATGACTAACCGGTCGCGCTGTACTTGCGGAGGGGCGTATTTGGGAATAAAGACATCGTCAGCTTCATCATAGAATAATCGCTAGGCATGAATACAGGCTCACTTTCCCTTGCATTCCAATTCTCAGGGTGTCGCACGAGGAGATCTGGAAATCTGCCCCCCTGCAGTCTTGCACGGTCATACGCCGAGCAGGCCCGTGCGTCAAGCCATGTCTTCAGCCCCCTCTTTTGGGGAATACAAAAACAACACGTGCCTGTTCCTATTATAGCGACCCTGTGGGAGTCCGGTCCCTATCCACACGACTCGACTTCCAGTCCGTTACACGTTAGCCCGCGTGGGAATCGATTCGTGAAGAACTCCAACTTTGAAGATCGGCGGCAAACTGTCGTCTCTCTATGAAGTGAGCAAAGAAAGGTGGAGCCTATGAGGCGACTCAAGAGTCTCGCCACACTGATCCTTATTGTTCTGAGCATCGTGCTGTCTCCAACGGGAAGTTCTGCCAGTCCCGACGCGGTCGAAACCGGAAGGCTGCTGGCCATCCTCCTGGATTCCGGACGAGTGACCGTCGGCGCAAACCAATCCCTCATCAACGATCCCGATAGGGGCACCAAAGGCTTTACGCCTGAGGTGTTTGAGAAGCAAATGAGCGCCATGTTCAGGGAACGGACGGGTATTGACCTGACAGACCTCAACAATACGAACGTGCCCGAGATGGCCAAGCCACTTCTGGCGCGGCTGGTCGAGGAAAGCAAAAAAACGATTGAGAGTTACCAGGCTGCCATTAACATACAGGGCATTCGATACAAGGGCTTAATCCCGGCCACCTTTGGGACTGAGGCGGCCGCGCGGTTCACTCGGTGGTCCGGTATCTATCTGAAGCAGACGGCACCGGATCGACTCTTACGAAATCCGAAGAACAAAGCTGACGAATTTGAGGCAGGATTTTTCGAGCACTTCTCAGATCAGTCTTATACCCGCAAGGGCGAGACCGTGATCAGCGAGACCCTGGGGGACGGCAAAACCGTCCGAGTGATGCTGCCCCTGTTTTACCGAAAGCAATGCCTTGGCTGCCACGGGGAACCCAAAGGTGAGCGGGACATCACTGGCGGATTGAAGGAAGGTGGAAGGGAAAATGAGCTCGCTGGAGCGCTGAGCGTCAAGATAGATCTCAAGTGATCGCTCGCCTCTCACACGATCCCCTCATAAATCTCCTGTCAACGTGCACTTTCCTATTTGAGCGGCTGCGATACGGCCGCGAGTCCCTCACGGGGGTTCGGACGAATCGACGCAGGACACACTGATTGTCCATCTAGTATGGCGCAGGAGTGCGCCCTCCTGACGGTAGGTCTTGCTAATACGAGTCAGCATGAGGTGAAGAGGACTGGGCCGCCAACGAATCGCCATTCAGGTTGGCGATAACAGGTCCTGCCAGCTTATTCAGGTAGACAGAGCGGACTCTCTGGGAAGTTCAATAGAGGATTCAACCAGAAGTTCAACGAAGTTTGGTTGAGGGGGAAGAATTATATCCGGATTTAACCCCCCTCGTTCGCATCCCGTTGCGGTGAGAACGAGCCCCAGCTTTGCCGGTCATTGACCAACACCCCGCGCTTTGAGATTCAAGGAGTTGTGCGGGCCGCTTGACTCCCCAAACCGAAAACGTGCAGCCGACAACCTAGCATCACATCCCCGATGGTGCGGCCATGCTTGTCCCGACCATGTTCCTGGATGGTGACTATCTCATCAAGAACAAGCCACGCCGTGTACTGCCTCGCTTTCTTGCCCAACGCTTGCCGCCTCTCAGGGCAGTCCATCCCGTTGAGCCGGATTTTCTTGCCCACGCCGGAGTGCAGGACCGGGATGGTGTCCCCGTCGATAGAGAAACCAACAGGACACCAAGAAGTCGATTGCCCACAATTTGTCCCCGGTTTTCGACCTTTAATACTCCAGGCGTACCCCGCCCATGACCAGTCGAGGCACACCCAGCGTTTTAATCGGACCGGTCTGTGTCGCGATGTACTGGCGATCGGTGAGATTTTCCGCATTGAGGAAAACACGCCAGTGCTTCCCCAAGCTTGCCCGGAGTGACGCGTCGAGGATCACCATATCCGCAATGGGCTGCGTATTCTCAAGATCGGCAAACTGTCGTGAGAGGTAGCGGCCCAGCACCGTCAGGCTAAGTTGGGCAAAGGCCATGACGGTCACGCCGGCCACGACTTGATGGGGCGAGACATTGGGTACGAGGTTCCCTTCGAGCGCTGGATTCGGGGGAAAATCGGACAGGGTGGAATCGGCATAGGCATAGCCGGCGTTGAGGCGGACCCATTCCCAGATTGTGAGCTCAGCCGCCACCTCCGCCCCAAGAGTTTTCGTCTTCCCCACATTTTGCCGCATGGTGGTCAAGGGACCTTGGGACACAAAGAGGATTTGATCGTTCACCGTCTCATAATGGCCCGTGGCGCGCAGACTCAAGCGACGCCTCGGTAGGACGGCCACGTCCAGGGTGGCGTCGGCACCCTGCAGCCGTTCGGGAGAGAGCTCGGGGTTCGGCAGAAATCCAAAGCCCGCAAAGCTGAACCCGCGGTAGAGTTCGTTCAGAGTCGGCGCTCTGAAGGCCGTGTAGGCCGAAGCCCCCATGCTCACGTGGTCTGTGGCGCGGTATAACAGTGCGAGTTTTGGGTTCAACGCCGTTTCCACATTGTCAGGCGGCACCACTACCGGACCCGGGTCCGCGGCGATTTCTCCATCGAAATTCTTCCACCAATCCATCCGGACGCTCGGAATCACGGTAAGGCCATCGAGCGGTTCGGCAATCCATTCCCCAAACGTGCCCCATCCCACCTGCTTGCCTTGCGCCAGGTTCCGCCCGGTTGGGCCATCCGCCGAAAACGTTTCTTCCTCCGACTGTCCCAGAATGGCCCGTGCATCGGCACCAATGACCACACGATGGTTCCGTCTGACGTTGACCGTCCACTGGCCAAGCCCCCCAAAGTCGTTACTCGGGATGACCTGAATCAGATTCCTGACCTCGTTGAGCCTCAGAGTCGGACTCGGAGTGACCACGGAGGTCTGGTTGCGGAAGGTCTGCCACTGTCCATAGAGCTTCGTCTCCCACTCATGGCCTCCGGGGTTCTCGCCAGTCACCCCCACCGCGGCGGTCCCAATGGTGCGGGTGGTTCGGCTGAGCGGGGTACCAAACGACCGGTCCTCCTCAAACAAATTCCCGCTGATGATCACAGTGGTCCGAGGCGTCACGGCGAGGGACAGCGAGCCCGAAAACAGTTGATGGTCGGACCCATCTGTCTCATCGATGGGGCCACGTTGGTCCGGGGGCACCGTGATGTACCCGTCGCTGTGATACCGGCGATATCCGAGCGTGAGGCCCATGCGATCCGTACCGTAGCGGCCTGAAAGGGAACCTGTATAGGTTTCCAGGTTGCCGGCCTGCCCCTCAAGGGTAAAGCCTTTCCCAACCCGGACCGGTTCAGACAGAAGGTGGATGACGCCGCCCATCGCCCACGTGCCGTAGAGATTCGAGCCACCCCCGGGCACCACCTCGATCCGTTCGATCGTGTCGGGAATCATCCCCCAGTTGATCCATCCGCCGAATCCGTCATTGAGAGGGATTCCGTCTAGGAGTACGAGGGCACGACGGGTGCCTAGCCCGCGGACAGACACGCTCTGGGCAGTCGGGTGGTTGTACCGACTGCTCAGGTTGCTTGGCTGGACACCAGGAACATAGCGCAGCAGATCGTCAGTCTCGTGGCCTCCCGTGTATGGGGTCTCGTCAATCTCGCCTCGCGTGAAAATCGTCGGAGCACTGGGTACGCCACCGACCGGTTCCTTCGTCCGTGTTGCGCTCACGATGACTTCTGGCATCAGAATCGTGGAGTCATCCGAGTGGGTCGGCTCAGGTCCTGTCGGTTCTTCTCCCCAGCCAGCTGACCCAGTGAAAATCATGATCCCGAGGCAAAACCAGGTAAAGGTCTGTGGCCGAGATAATGCCATTGCCAGACTCCCACCATTCCGATGGATGAGGTCTGAAACAGCTTGAGCGATGAAGCGAAATCTCGTTTGCGGAAAAGGTATCAGCAACGTCCTTGTTGAATCTCTGATAATTGTTCCCGACAAATGATGATCTGGCTAGTAAGCGGATTTTTGCAGAATAAGAAAGAGAATGCGGCTCGGCAGGCTAGGGTATTCGTGGGGAGGTGTCAAGCGCGGCACTGGTGACGCCGTCGACGGTGAATAGGTTGTCGGAAACTACTGGTGTTGTGTATTTGGTTTAAGGCACTGCTCACCGACTTGACGAGTGCGACCCAACACCAAGTGGACAAGGCGCGTGGGATTCTCCGGGAACTCGTGGGGAAGGAGATTATCCTACCCCCCACCGCGAACGGCAGCGAGCGGTACTACGTAGCGGAGTTGTCAGGGGATTATGCGGGATTGATTCGGTTGGTCTTGGGGCAAAATAAGTTTGGTTGCGGGGGAAGGATTTGAACCTTCGACCTTTGGGTTATGCGTACCACCACAGCTTTCGCTGCCTGGCTTAGCCAGTTTGTGGTCTGGACTTTCTCTTCACCCTCGGTCCAGCATCGCTGCCGTTAGGGCGCCTGCCGTAAAGTCTCTACACCTTCCCCAGGCGTGAAATCTTCTGGGGCTTGGCTCGGGGTTACCCCACCAACGGCTTCCCCGAATTTGACAGGTGATCGCGCAGGAGTTTCCTCTTGCGCAGCCCATTGCAGAAATTCCCTTACTGGCTGGAGAAACTAAGAACTCTGCAGATTGAGCCCAACGAGCTACCAGACTGCTCCACCCCGCGTCCGGATAGTAGCAAAGGAATTTCCTCCAAGTCAAGGAACGTTAGCTGAGCGGGCTCAACCATTCTAAGGATCATCCCTTCAACACTGTGATCGACACCAACACTTTTCCGTGCCCGCGTTGATTTCGACTGGGCAGCGTGTTAAAGCACCTCCATGCGGGTCGTCTTTATGGGCACGCCAGCCTTCGCGGTTCCGTCCCTCGAGGCCTTGTTAGGCTCGGCCGATCAAGTGGTCGGTGTCGTCACACAGCCTGATCGGCCGAAAGGACGGGGAAACGTCTTAACCCCTTCCCCGGTCAAACTCGTGTGTGAACGAGAAGGCCTTCCGCTTCTTCAGCCGACGAAGATGAAAGACCCGGCGTTTCTCTCAGCGCTTCGTGCGTGGCAGCCGGATTTGATTGCGGTGGCCGCCTTTGGGCGCATCTTACCTCCCGTGATTTTGGAAATGCCCCCGAGAGGTTGCGTGAACGTTCATGGGTCGCTCCTTCCCAAGTACAGGGGCGCGGGGCCCATCCAGTGGGCACTGATCAACGGTGAAACGGAGACCGGGATCACCACGATCCTCATGGATGCCGGGATGGACACGGGTGATATTCTGCTCCAGGAGCCGGTTGCTATTGAAGCGGATGACACGGCTGGCATTTTGTCGGCTCGGCTGGCTGAAGTCGGAGGCCGATTGTTGGTGGAGACTATAAGGCGGTTAAAAGAAGGCTCGTTGATTCCTCAAGCTCAAACTCACAATCAGGCCACGCTGGCGCCCCTCTTGAAGAAGGAGGACGGACTCATTTCTTGGCAGCGTAAGGCGCGCGACATTGTCAACCAGGTTCGAGGCATGACTCCCTGGCCGGGAGCCTATACCTATGCAGACGCCAACCGGTGGATCATTTGGAGGGCCAAGCCGCATAGCGCTCAGCCTGGCGACGACCCGCCCGGTTCTGTGGTGCGAGCCGACCAGGAAGGAATTCTCGTGACCACCGGGGAAGGCTTGCTGGCCATCCTGGAGGTTCAGCCGGCCAACAGTCGCAAGATGACGGCGGCTCAATACCTCGCCGGTCATCCCATCAAGGTTGGTCTCGTCCTCGGTGCAAGCCTACCCAGGGAAACCGGGTCTGAAACATGAGGCTCCACTTCGGCACATGACTCTTCGCCCAAGAGTTTCTGGTCCCAAGCACGTGAACAATCCGAAAGCTTCTGGCCTTACATCTCGCTCAACAGCTCCTTCTTCCTCGTCAGAAACCCAGGGATCCCGGGCTGTCGCCCAGGCAGTGTTAGTGGAGATTGAACGTGAGGGTTGCCTGGCCGATGAGGTGCTCGACCAGCATCTGAATCGCTCTCATCTGGACAGCCGTGATAGGGCCTTGACTGTTGAGTTGGTGTATGGCGTCTTGCGCCGCCAGGGTACTCTTGACTGGCGGCTTGATCACCTGATGGAGAAGGCCACGCGTCGTCTTCCCGTGCTCGTCCGGGCAGCACTGCGGTTAGGCGCCTATCAATTGCTCTACTTGAACAAGATTCCGCCGTCGGCTGCAGTGAATGAGTCTGTGAACCTGGTTAAGTCAGGAAGCAAGGCTCTCCAAGGACGATGGACCGGGTTTGTGAACGGCGTGCTGCGAGCACTGATCCGTGCCCCGGCGCCTGATTGGCCTGATGTGGAGATGGATCCTGTCCGGTCGCTCGCGGTGCGCTATTCTGCCCCCGGGTGGCTAGCCAGTCGGTGGATGAATCGATTTGGTTTGGAGACGGCTGAGTCCCTCTGTCTGGCCACCTTAGCCATTCCTCCTCTGACGCTTCGAACGAACACGCTGCGAATCAATCGTGATCGCCTGCTGACCATCTTATCGGAGGCTGGGTATCAGGTGCGCCCTACATCACTGAGTCCGGTCGGTGTCGTCGTAGAAAAGTGCGGGGCAATACACGAATTGCCGGGTTTCAGGGAGGGCTTCTTTTATGTGGAAGACGAGGCCGGGCAGTTGGTCGCGCCGATTCTGGATCCGCAACCTGGGGAGCGAGTCCTTGACGCCTGCGCGGCCCCAGGTGGAAAGGCGACCCACCTTGCCATGCTGATGCAGGACACCGGGGAACTTCTTGCCGTAGACAGGGGACCACGGCGTCTGCGGCTCCTGAAAGAGAATTGTCGGCGCTTGGGCGTCTCGATGATCCAAGCCCTTGATGGAGATCTGAGAGAGGCGGCATCCCATCCGGCGCTTACCATCTTGCGGAAGCGTCCTTTCGATCGCATTCTGATCGATGCCCCCTGCAGTGGGCTCGGTGTGTTGAAACGGCACCCAGAAGGGAAGTGGCAAAAAGGAGCCGATCAGCTGGCACGGCATCAGGCCAAACAGCTCCAGCTTCTGAATCAGGCCAGCGCTCTCTTGCGACCCGGCGGCACCTTAGTCTATAGTACGTGTTCGACTGAAATCGAAGAAAACGAACAGGTGATAGAACGCTTCTGCCGGAGTCATCCGGAGTTCTATCGAGAGAGTGTTGAGTCCTGGTTGCCCCCGACAGGGGGGGCGCTGCTTACTCCACACGGCGATCTTTCCACCCTTTTCACTATGCAGTCCATGGACGCCTTTTTTGCGGCCAGGCTTCGAAAGGTCGCCGGTTGATGACTGGACCCACCGTCCGCATTGCTCCCTCTATACTCTCGGCGGATTTCGCCCGGCTCGCAGAGGAGGTCGCGCAGGTGGAACAGGCCGGCGCGGATCTTCTGCACGTGGATGTCATGGATGGGCACTTCGTGCCCAATCTCACCGTGGGGCCACCGATTGTTGAGGCCCTTCGGAAAGTGACCAAGCTCACCCTCGATGTTCATCTTATGATGACGAATCCCGATGCGTTCATTGCTGACTTTGTGAGCGCCGGTGCTGATTATGTGACGGTCCATGTGGAAGCGTGTCCGCATCTTCACCGGACGGTTCAGTCTATCAAGGAGTGCGGGGCAAAGGCTGGGGTGACTCTGAACCCTGCCACGTCTTTACATGTCACAGAGGAGATCCTGCCCGACGCGGACCTTCTGCTGATCATGTCGGTCAACCCAGGATTTGGGGGGCAGCAGTTTATTCCGGCTTCGCTGCAAAAAATCGCCAGGGCGCGGCAACTCCTCCAGCGCACCGGTAGCCAGGCTCTCCTTGAGGTTGATGGAGGCGTGAAGGTCGAGAATGCCCCAAAAATTGTGAAAGCGGGAGCTGACATCCTGGTGGCTGGGTCAGCCATTTTCCGCAGTGGTGATTATGCTGCCACCATTCAAGGGCTCCGTCGTGCTGCGAACGGTTGACAGGGCTGAGGAACGAGACGAATTAAGGACGCGATGCCAATGAGTGAAGCTGTTCCATGGGTGGAGAGGTTACATCCCCTGGAGATCAAGGTGCTCACAGCCCTGGCTAGCTCGGAGACGCTCCCCGAAGAATCGATTGTCATATCAGCGGGGCTCGAGTCTGGGCAGCTCAGCATGGCTGTGGAGTGGCTCCTGACCAAGGCCTTGATTCGCGTCGATTCGGAAACGGTCACCGCGTTTGTATCGCTCACGACGATCGGTGAGGAATACTTCGAGAAATATGCGCCCATTGAACGTATTCTTTCAGCTGTCAAGGACGCGACCGATCGTGGCGCTGGCTTGACGATCCAGGATATTCAAGCTCGCGAGCAGCTCGAGCCCAGCGAGATCAGCGGAGCCATAGGGACCCTCAAGAAAGAAGGCGCCATTCAGGTTATCGCTGGAGGCTATGTTGAGAGCACCGGGAAGGCCAGTCCTAGTGCAGAAATGTTGCGAGGTCTTCTGCAGCAATTACGGGGAGCACGACGAGTCTTAGACGTATTTCCGGAGCCCCTGCAACAGGTGATTCGGAACTATGCGGTGAGACGGGGCAACACCCGCGAACCCTTCCGCATTGATGAACAGGTTCGCCGCTCCTATGCACTGACTCCTGAAGGCCGGCAGGTGGTTGAGGCGCTCGCGCAACAGGGAGAAGTTGAGGAGGTTTCTCAACTGACCCCCGAACTCCTCAAGGATGGGTCCTGGCGAACGAAACGATTTCGCAAGTACACGATCAGTTTGCGTGCGCCTCGTATTGGCGCTGGGAAGCGACATCCCTACCGTGAGTTTCTTGATTTGGTCAAGCTCAAACTTGTGAGTATGGGGTTCCAAGAAATGCGAGGCCCCTTGGTCGAGACCGAGTTCTGGGATATGGACGCCCTCTATATGCCACAGTATCACCCCGCGCGGGATATCCACGACGTGTACTTTGTGAAGCAGCCGAAGGAAGCGAAAGGCATCCCCGAGCCATTTCTGACTCGGGTTGCGGCTGCACATCGGGATGGGGGCAACACGGGGTCCTCAGGATGGGGGTATCCGTTCGACATGAAGCGGGCCCGTCGGTTAGTCCTTCGAAGCCAAGGCACAGCGGTATCAGCCAGAACACTTGCGGGTGGCCCACGGGTTCCCGGAAAATACTTTTCGATTGCCCGGTGCTTTCGCTACGACCAAGTTGATGCGACCCATGCCTCAGACTTTTTCCAGATCGAGGGGATCGTCTTAGGACACGATATTACTTTCTGCACCCTGCTCGGCCTCTTGGACCTGTTCGCGCGGGAAGTGGCCCAGGCGAAAGAAAGCAAGTTCCTCCCCGCCTATTTTCCATTCACCGAACCCTCTGTGGAGCTGCACGTTCGGCATCCTCGTCTGGGGTGGATGGAACTGGGAGGCGCTGGTCTTTTCCGGCCTGAAGTCACCCTCCCCCTCGGCATAGAAGTCCCAGTGATTGCCTGGGGCCTGGGTTTGGACAGAATGGCCATGGTAGCCCTGGGGATCCACGACATTCGAGAGTTATTTTCGACAGACCTTGAAATGATTCGAACCACCCGCGCGCGTTTCTGACAAGCGGCGCCGGCTGTCTTCCATGCCGACTATTTCTATCAATCGCCAGGACTTTGAAGATCTGCTGGATCGTGCCAAGGTGCGTCGTGCATCGCTGACGACGGATCAAATTGAGGCGTGGCTCCAGCTGGTCAAGGGAGAGTTAAAGGACCAGGACGGAGAGACTGGGGAGCTTCGAATTGAACTCCAAGATAGTAATCGGCCGGACCTTTGGTCGTGCGAGGGCATCGTTCGCCAGATCCGAACGAAGCTCCAAGGAAAAGGACCTCGCTACCCGTTCTTCAACTCCAGGAGACGTTCGGCCCGTAAGATCCAGGTCGAGCCAGGTTTGGAGCAGGTGCGTCCCTATGTGGCAGCCTGTGCGGCAGTCGGGTATGACGTCACTGAGGAGGGGCTCGGCCAACTCATCCAGATGCAGGAGAAGCTGGCCGATATCTTTGGGCGGAAGCGGCGGAGCGTCTCGATCGGCTTGTACCGGTTGAATCAGATCGTCTTCCCGGTGACCTACCTGCTGGTCAAACCCGAAGAAGCTCAATTCACCCCCCTAGGATTTGATGAGGAAATGGCCCTGAGTGAGATCCTCGCTGTCCACCCCAAGGGGCAGGAATATGGGTCTATCCTCGCCGGGCATGATCGCGTGCCACTGTTGAAAGATGCCAAAGGCCAGGTGCTTTCTCTTCCACCCATCATCAACAGCCGGGACATCGGGGAGGTAAGAGTCGGAGACCGGGATCTGTTCGTGGAAGTGACCGGGACGGATCTGCGGATGGTCCTGTTGACCTTGAACATTTTGGCTGCAAACCTAGCCGACCGCGGAGCGGGGATCGATCCGCTTGAAATCCACTACCCCTATAAGACGGAATTCGGTAAAACCGTGAGGGCGCCTCTAGACTTTTCCAAGCCACGCTCTCTGTCGACCAAAACGATTGAGTCGGCTCTGGGTCAGACTCTGGGGGCCAAAGAAATTACTTCTGCATTACTCGGGTATGGTTATCAAGTCACGCCCGCCGGTGGGAGAGTCTCCGTAAAGCTTCCCCCGTATCGTAGCGACCTCATGCATGTCGTGGATGTGGTGGAAGATGTCGCGATAAGCCGCGGGTACAGTGCCTTCAAACCGGTAATGCCCTCTCAATTTACGGTCGGCAGTCTATCTCGAATGGAACAGATCTCGGACCGAGTCCGCGACCTCATGGTCGGGATCGGCTTTCAAGAGATCATATCGAATATCTTGGCTTCGCGCGAGGAGCTGTCCGACCGGATGGGAATAAGCGGGTCTCAATGGGATGCGATCATCGAGGTCGAAAACGTCATGTCCTTGAATTTCGCCTGCCTGCGGCAGTGGATCACGCCGTCTTTGCTACGAGTGGAAGCAGCATCTACCCGATCGTTCTATCCTCACCGGCTTTTTGAGGTGGGGGAGGTTGCTCTGCCGGATCCATCACATGACCAGGGCACTCGCACGGCACTGATGATGGCTGCGCTGATCGCTCACGCCACTGCAAATTTCTCCGAGATTCATTCTTGTCTCGACCTCTTACTATTCTATCTGGATATTGCCTATCGGATAGAACCTCTAGACCATCCATCCTTCCTTCAGGGACGGGCTGGCCGAGTCCTGGTCAAGGAAACGAGTCTCGGTATCATTGGGGAACTGCACCCGGAGGTCTTAGAGCGGTGGCAGATCACCATGCCCACCGTGGTCTTTGAAATGGAGGTAGGAAAACTGGCGGAATCTTAAGCAGTGCGCAAAAGAAGACGGGTCAGCCGGGGAGACGTTGATGGTCCATCTCACACTTTCAGGCTGCGGGAGCTCCCTGCTGTTTGGCCAATTCCGCCAGCTTATCAAATCCGACAGGGTCTTTGATGGCCATGTCGGATAGGACCTTGCGATCCAGCAGCACATTGGCCTTTTTCAGGGCGCTTATGAACCGACTGTAGGTCATGCCTTGTTGGCGCAAGGCAGCACTAATCCGCGCTACCCATATCCGACGGAAGTCCCGTTTCCGGTTCTTCCGCCCGATGTAGGCATACACCTGACCTTTATCTACAGACTCAGTGGCCGAGCGAAACAGACGGCTTTTGGCCCCATACTGCCCTTTCGCTAGTTTGATCCGTTTTTTTCGGCGTTGCCGGGTCTTGGGGCCGCCTTTGACACGTGGCATGGTCTTGTTCTCCTTTTATATCATCAATAACGTACGAATCAGGCCGTGGTCAATACCTGCCCCCGCCCTAGGAGGCATACGGCAACAGGCGAGTGAGACTCGAGGTGCCAACCTCAGAGACCGGGACCACCCCTTTCAAACGGCGTTTTCGGTCACGCTTCTTGCTGGTGAGGATATGCCTCCGCCCGGCCTTGCGCCGCAACCATTTCCCGCCTCCTGTTTTTTGGAAACGTTTCTTCGCCCCGCTATGTGACTTCATTTTTCGACTGGCCATCTTCTTCCTTGCTCCTTTTCTCTAGAGTCGTCGGGTCAGCCCTTTGGCGATACGATCATAATGAGGCTCCGGCCTTCCATTCGCGGCGCGTATTCAATGTTTCCGCAATCCGCCAATTGCTCGATGACTGAGGTCATCATATTGCGACCTAGCTCGGGATTCGCCATCTCGCGCCCTCGGTACGTGACCGTGACCTTGGTCTTATTGCCGTCCGCCAAGAACCCCTTGATCTGCCGAATTTTTATCTCCAGGTCGTGCTTGTCGGTTCGTGGACGCAGTTTGATCTCTTTGAGTTGGGTCGATTTCTGATGGCGTCGGCTTTGATGATCTTTCTTGCTTAATTCGTACTTGTACTTTCCATAATCCATGATCCGGCAAACAGGCGGTTGAGCGGTGGGCGCAACCTCCACCAGATCATACCCGAGCTCTTGGGCTTTCTTGAAGGCATCCGGCGTGGGCAACACTCCTAGTTGCTCTCCCTCTGGCCCGATGACCCGGATCTCTTTAACGCGAATTTCTCGGTTCACACGTAACTTGGGGACGATAGTACACCTCTTGAGTGATTAGTGTGATAACTCAGCCTGGACCAATTCCTTTTTGACCAAGGCAATGGCTTCTGAAACGGTCATGGCACCTAGGTTGGCACCGCTTCGGCCTCTGACCGAGACCGTATTATTTTGCATCTCTCGGTCGCCGGCGACCAACATGAAGGGGATCTTTGCTTTCTCCGCTTCCCGAATCTTAAACCCAACTTTCTCGTTTCGAAGATCCGGCTCGGCGCGGAGCCCGGCGGCCTTCAGTTGACTTGCCACCTGGGTCGCATACTCCGCGTGCCGGTCCGTAATACAGATCACTTTTGCCTGAATGGGAGCCAACCAGGTCGGAAAGGCGCCCGCGTAATGTTCGACAAGAATACCGAAGAAACGCTCGATTGACCCCATTAAGGCCCTATGGATCATGACCGGCTGGTGCGATTTCCCGTCTTCCGCAGTGTAGCTCAGGCGGAACCGCTCGGGGTTATTGAAGTCGATCTGCACCGTGGAGCATTGCCAGGAGCGTCCAAGGACGTCCTTAATCTTAATGTCAATTTTTGGCCCGTAAAAGACTCCCTCTCCAGGGTCGACCTCATACGCAATGCCCCGTCCCTTTAAAGCTGCTTCCAATGCGGCGATGGCCTGGGCCCAATTTTCATCGGAACCCACCGCCTTTTCGGGCTTCGTCGAGACGTAGACTTCGAACTCGGAAAAGCCGAAGGTGCGCAGAACAAAGAAGGTGAAATCTAGCACCTTGCTGACTTCGCTCTCGATTTGATCAGGTCGACAAAAAATGTGGGCATCATCCTGAGTGAATCCCCGCACCCGCAGGAGTCCGTGCAGGACTCCGGTTCGCTCGTACCGGTAGACCGTCCCCAGCTCGGCATATCTGATCGGCAAGTCCCGGTAACTCCGCAGGTGGGACTTATAGATCATGATATGAAAAGGACAGTTCATCGGCTTAAGCTGATACTCGCTCGCCTCAACCTTCATTGGCACGAACATGTTATCCCGGTAATAGTCGACATGGCCGCTGGTTTTCCAGAGGTCGAGTCGTGCGACGTGGGGAGAATACACCAGGTCGTATCCATGAAGCCGGTGCTGGTCTCTCCAGAAGTCTTCGATCAGCAAGCGTACGAGCGCGCCTTTGGGCTGCCACAGGACCAGCCCTGGTCCGATTTCGTCCTGAATGGTGATGAGGTCGAGCTCTTTGCCCAGTCTGCGGTGGTCCCGACGTTTGATTTCCTCAAGTTTAGCAAGGTGGGCGTCCAACTCCTCCTGCGTAGGGAAAGAAGTTCCGTACACCCTTTGCAACATCGGATTTCGCTCATCACCTCTCCAGTATGCACCGCCCGTTGAGAGTAACTTTAACGCGGCAATGCGACCTGTGGACGGGACATGCGGGCCGCGACAAAGGTCCACGAATTCGCCCTGGGAATACAGGGACACCACCTCATCCTTGATGGATTCGAGGATTTCCGCCTTGTAGTGCTCTCCCCGGCTTTGAAAATATGCGATAGCTTCTGGTCGCTTCATTTCCATTCGCCGAATAGGAAGGTCTGCTTTCATTATTTCTCTGGCTCGGGTCTCAATTTTTTCCAAATCCTCGGGTGTGAAAGAACGGTCGAAGGCAAAGTCGTAGTAAAACCCTTCCTCAAGTGCTGGGCCGATAGTTAATTGGGCTGTGGGAAATACATCCTTGACCGCCTGGGCCATGATGTGGGTGCTGCTGTGGCGGTAGACTTCCCGGCCCTCTCGGGACTCAAATGTCAGAGGCTCCACCGCCACATCTTCATGTAACGGGGTCTCCAAATCCCTAGCCTCCCCATTCAGCTTTACAGCCAACACGTTTCCACGAGAAGCCTGGCCCGCCCGCTCAAGGACCTCCCTTGCCGTCACCCCTCTACTGACTGAACAAACCGTTCCGTCCTGGAAGCTCACGTGAATCTGCTCAGGCTCTTTTGGCAAAGGTGACCCCATTCATTCAGCCCGAAGGGCCAGCATGCCACCGCGGCCACATGTGCCAGCGGGCATGCCCGGGTGGGGCTGTACGGGAGGGCTTGAACGGAATCCTGGCCTTGGGCGGACGGGTTCGTTCAGGTTGGAGATTCCCAGGGAGGCTGCGAGTTGGACTGACCCGAAGCAGGAAAGTGGGCGAATTCCTTCCCAGCAACTCATCATGTTACGACAGCGCAGAGCAATGATTCGTATCCACCTACCCTTCCTGCCATCAAAGGGGATAAAGACCCGTCTTCTTCGGCACACGGAGCTGGGAGTCGTCGGAATGATCCAGGCGATCCGATACCCCTGGCGGAAGTGGTAGGCGCGGACGGTCTTGAACCGTCGACCTCTACCGTGTCAAGGTAGCGCTCTCCCCCTGAGCTACGCGCCTAAGACTAGGCGAATGCTAATATAGCTCCGTCTAATGTGTCAAGGATCGAGCAGGGAAACCGGCAGTCCCATGTTGGTCTGGACTGCCGGTAGCGGGTCTGAACACAAAGAGGAAGATGCCCTTATTTTATGGCGGACTTAAGACCCTTGCCAGCTGAAAACCTAGCAACCTTCGTGGCGGGAATACGCAAGGGCTCACCCGTTCTCGGATTTCGACCGGTGCGGGCCTTACGCTTTCCGATCATAAACGTTCCAAAATTAACCAGACTCACCCGTTTCCCCTTCTTAAGCGAGGTGGTCACGGCATTGGTGAAGGTGTCCAATGCGATTCCGGCCGCGACCTTGGTGACACCAGCCGATGCCGCCATTTTAGCAATCAGCTCTTCTTTCGTCATAGCCCCCCCCTTCCTGGTGTGGTCAATCTAGCGCCCTCTCTCCCTCTGAATTCCTCCTCGAGATGTCCAAGCGAATTGGATGTTGAACAAAGAGATGTCCCAAATTGCGTCTCAGGCTTTGAACGTTCTTTCTCGCTTGATCGGGATCCGTAACTCGTTGATTTTTTTTCGCAAGGTATTCCGATTCATTCCCAGAAGGTGGGCGGTTTGGATTTGATTGCCGTTCGTTTCTTTGAGAGCATGGCTAATGAGGGGGCGTTCGACGGCTTTGATCAGCATAGGATGCAGGTTACGAGCTGAGCCGTTCTTCATTCCCTTGACGAACTCATAGAGCTTGGAGTCGAGGTAATCCTCCAAAGAGCTATGATTCATACGTGCTACTGAAGGAAGGGCACTGGGCGCCAATGAATGGACGACGCCGGCAGCGCGTCGTAGAATGGCACGAGATCCGGCAAGAACAAAGGTTTTCGATGGGTCTACCGCTTGCTGGACTTCCGCTAATTGCTTAGCCGCTCCTCGCTTCGTCTCAAAAATCACCACGTCGACGGTCCGTTTCGCGGTGACTCGTTGCATGGCGGCGAGACTCTTCACCACCGTCATTGAGGCGGGAACCTTCGCCTTCTTCAGGTCCTTTGCGAGCTGAGCCTGGAGATTGGAATCTGAGGTGAAGAGGATACAGCTGAGAGCGTGGCCCCGGTTGGTCATGAAAATCAGGAAACGATTGTTGAATGAATACTGGAAAACAGATGAGAGCGCGGATTATCCTGCTACGCCTTCATCAAGTCAAATGGAAAATTCGTAAAATGAAAGTTATGGTTCACTGCAACCAAAGTGCCATGTGACAACACCCGGGAAAGATATACAGAGCTTGAGAATTTCGTGCCTCTACCGTGGTCTCTGTCCCCTCAGTGTGTGATGAGTTGTCTGGCTTTTCATACAGCTTCCTCCGGAATTCACCTGGAAAACATAGGCACCGGGTGTACTTCGTTCGTCAGAAACCCATTCCTCACCAGATGGCGATGGTCGTCCGAGCGCTAGCGGCCTGGTCCCCGGACTTACCCAGGAGCTCATCAGTCAAACCCCTTGTTCGAATGTCAGGCGAGAACAGGGGGGAAGACCTCGTGGGGTTCCTGATGCAGAGGGGTACTTCGTTCAGCTGGCCATCCGAGTCGACAGAATGGGGAGCGAAGATTTCCCGGGAATTGCCCCTCTCCTCCGGGCGGTTGGCCGAGAAGAATGAAGAATAAGCTGAATTACCCTTGACAGAGGGAAGGGGCCAGCGGTAAAAGTATACAAGTGTAACTATTCCTATAGGAATAGTAGGGATTCGATGAAGGTGACACTGCGAGCTACATATGGAATTCTGGCTGCGCTCGATTTGGCCCTTCGGAATGGGGTCTCGCCCACGCAGTCAAGAGCAATTGCCAGACGTCAGGCTATTCCTGCTCGGTTCTTGGAGCAGATTCTCAATGCGTTGCGAAAGGCGGGGCTTGTGGAAAGTCACCGGGGTGCCCAGGGAGGGTACGTTCTCAGAAAGAAACCATCCGAGGTTTCCTTGGCTGAAATCGTAGAAGCTCTGGAGGGACCCTTTCCCTCTTCTCCTAAGCCATGGGGCGCGCGAGAGCCGGGAACTGACAAGCTCCACGGCGACGTCATACTGGCCAGCGTGTGGGATCGACTGCGCCAGGCAGAGTTCAACGTTCTCAACGCCGTGACCCTCAAGGATCTGGCTGAAAGACATCGGGAGGCAGAGCAGGACCGGGCCTTGATGTATCACATTTAAGAGCATTCATGCTTCGATGGTCCGCTGATCATTGGACAGTCAGACTGGGTCCTTTGTTCACCTCATATCCGTTAGGGGGCACTTCGTATGGCCAGGCCAACCACCACCCATCAGGTTGAAATCCAGACAACATCCATTCAACAGGACATTCTCCAAGAGATCGAGACCTTTGAGGATGAAGTCCAGCGCCTTACGACTGGGGAGGTCTCAGACGACCTGTTTAAGCCGTTCCGCCTCCAGCACGGCATTTACGGGCAGCGCCAGTCCGGGGTTCAGATGGTCAGAATCAAGATCCCCTTTGGTGGCCTCACGGCCAACCAGTTGCGGCAGATTGGCGAAGTGGCCAACACTTATGCCACCGGCGTCGGCCATGTGACCACCCGGCAGGATATCCAGCTTCACTATGCTTTGCTGACAAACGTGGGCACGATCATGCGCAAGCTAGCCGAGGTAGGCCTGACCACCCGCGAAGCCTGCGCGAACACGGTACGAAACGTCACAGCATGTCACTTGGCGGGGGTCTGCCCGGGAGAGGTCTTCGACGTAACACCCTATGCGAAGACCCTTGCCCTGCATTTGCTGCGCAACCCCCTCAACCAAGGTTTGCCTCGGAAATTCAAAATCGCCTTTTCGGGATGCCAACAGGACTGCGCCCTTACCCCGATCCACGACATCGGCCTCCTGGCCGTCCGGAATGCCAGCGGAGAGATCGGTTTTCGAATGACGGTGGGTGGGGGCCTCGGTTCCGCACCTCGAATCGGCCAGGCGCTTCGCGAATTCGTTCCCATGAATGAGCTGATCCCAACGGTCGAGGCAGTCATTAAGGTCTTCGATACGTTAGGAAACCGCAAGAACCGCACTAAAGCGAGGATGAAGTTCGTGATCGACAAACTGGGGTTCGAGGGATTCAAGCGGCGGTGGGAAGAGACTTACGCCGCGATGGGCTTTCGCGCGCAGCCGCACCATGTGCTCAGGCTCCTTGAACATCGTGATGAACCAGTACCCCTCATCATGCCCATTTCGACAAGGTCGCCGGGCAACGGGAATGGCAACGGCTCTCGCAGCCATAATCACGGAGGGCAGGAGTTACCCTTCCACACGTGGAAACGGACCAATGTCGTTCGGCAAAAACAGGAAGGGTTTGTCGCGGCTGCCCTGAAGCTTCCGATGGGTGATATCACCTCACCACAGATGTTCCTGGTCGCTGATCTGGCCGAGCAATATGCAAACGGCAATCTACGGACCACCATCAACCAAAATATCATCTTGCGATGGGTGCCAGAATCCCGTTTGGAGGCCCTCTATGAAACGCTAGCCGAGAATGGACTTGGCGATCCAGGCGCAGAGCAGGTGGAGGACATCATTGCCTGCCCCGGCACAGATACCTGCGGACTGGGGATTACCTCATCCAAGGGAGTAGCCAGAGCCCTGGCGGAGGTCTTCCCGCCGGGCCAGGTGCCAGACGATCTCAAGGGTGTGAGCGTCAAAATCAGTGGTTGCCACAATTCATGTGCACAGCACCATATCGCAACGATTGGCCTCCACGGGGTTGGCAAGCGGGTTGGTGAGCACGTGGCACCGCATTATGAACTCCATCTCGGTGGTATGGTCAACGGCATGGCGAGAATTGGTCAAATGACTGTCAAATTGCCGGCCAAGAGCGTACCCGCAGCGGTCTCCCACCTCCTCTCCGTCTATAGGCGAGACCGTCAAGCCGGGGAAAGTCTTCAGGCATTTATTACTCGGGCTGGTAAGGCGAGTTTGAAGGAAGAGTTGATCCCTTATACGATCTTGCCCGGCTTTGAGGAGGATCCCACTTATTATTATGATTGGGAAGGAGAAGAGGAGTTTACGCTGGAAGATCTAGGGCCTGGAGAGTGTGCCGGGGGCGCGATTGAGATGATCGACAATCGCATCTTGGAGGCCGAACAGGAACTCTACCAGGCTCGGGTACTCGCGACCAAACAGCAGTATTCTATGTCTGTCAATAAGGCCTACCGAGCGATTTTGGCCGCGGCCAAGGCGCTGCTCGTGACGGAAGGCCTAGACCCTGCGACTGATGCGGAAACCTTTGCGGAGTTCGATAACCGTATCGCTGGGAAAGGTGTGGTGCCCGATTCCTACCGGAATCTCGGCGATCAGTTTGGAGACCTGGGACCAAAGGACACCACCCGAGAATTTGCCCAGGACAAACTCTCCTTTGCCCGTGGATTCGTAGAAGCCTGCCAGTCGGTGACAGAGGAAGTCGGAAGGGACTTGAAGCTTGCCCAGCCCGACCAGTCCCATGAAACCCAGAAGGGGGCAGTGGATCAGGGCGTTGCCCCCGTATCAGAGGGCAACGCAACCTCAGACGTGACTGTCTATGACCTTCGGGGGGTCATGTGTCCCATGAACTATGTCAAGACGAAACTGAAGATGGAAATGATGGAAGCCGGGGAGCGTCTAGAAGTGTGGCTCGATGCGGGAGATCCCATTAAAAACGTACCCATGAGCCTTCGCAATGACGGGCATAAGATATTGGCTGAGGAACCTTTAGAAGCTGACAGAAAGCACTTTAGGCTTTTGGTTGAGAAGGTTGAGGGGTAGCCGTTTACCGAGAACCCGGTATGGGAGATGTACACCTTGGTCACCGACGAGCCTAGACCGACAGACGAGGAGTTGAAATCGCTCAGCGATTCCTTCGAACCACGCCAACCCCAGGATGTCTTGGCGTATGCCTTAGACCGTTTTTCCCCAGACATTGTGCTGGCATGCAGTTTTGGGGCTGAGGACGTGGTGCTGGTCGATATGATTCACCAAATTAATCCTGGGACCACGCTCTTTTACCTGGATACAGACTTCCTCTTCCAAGAAACCTATGCCCTGCGAGATCGCATTGTGGAGAAATACGGGTTGCTGCCCAAACAGCTGGTGCAGGTTAAGCCTCTGCTCACGCCCGAGGCGCAAGCCCAACAGCATGGAGAATCGCTCTGGACGAGGAACCCCGACCTGTGTTGCTCCTTGCGGAAAGTGGAACCTCTGACCCGGGCCTTGCAACCCTACCGCGCCTGGATTACGGGCATCCGACGAGATCAAACGACGGCGCGGGCTCATGCCGGGTTTGTTGAGTGGGACCAAAAGTTCAATCTGGTGAAAGTGAATCCCCTGGCACGATGGAGTATGACGGACGTGTGGACCTATATTCGCCTGCACGAAGTTCCCTACAACCCACTGCACGACCGAAACTATCCAAGCATCGGGTGCACCTATTGCACGGACCCGGTCGAACCGGGTGAAGATTCCCGTGCAGGCCGCTGGAAGGCAAATGTCAAAAAAGAATGCGGGCTGCATAAGTGAAAGTCATTGTGACCAGGAATGCGCCATCGGCTTCCAGAGAAAACTTGTCTGTCGATGCACCTCAGGAGGATGACAAGGTGAAGAAACTAGCCGTGATTGTGACACGCGGGGCCTACAACAATCTCCTGCAGGCCTGCGAACTGGTCCGGATTGCAGCCGAGTTCGGCACGCAAGTGAGCATGTTCTTCCGAGACGAAGCCGTGCGCCGAATGACCAACGACGACATCCTCGAAATTGTGCTCTCAGAGGCCTACAAAGGTCGAGAGTCGAAAGTCCGCGACATGTATCGTGACCAGAAGCTGGATGATCTTCGGGCCCTCTTGCGCGGCATCAAGGAGCGGGGCGACGCTAAGTTTTCCGTCTGCCGCGATTCTATTGGCTACTTCGAGATCAAAGTCGAGTCGTTAATTCCCGAGTTGGATGAAGTCCAAACGGCCGAGGCGTTTTGGAAAGAGGAAGTCGAGTCGGCCGACCAGGTGCTGGCGTTTTAATGCAAGCCTTTATCGCGAAAATCGGGAAGGGGAAAAAAACAGGGAAAGATCTCACCTGGGGAGAGTCAAAGCAGGCCATGCGTCTTCTTATTGAAGGCGAGGCAACTCCAGCCCAAGTGGGCGCGTTTCTCCTCGCGATGCGGATCAAGATGGAGTCTGTCACGGAATTGGCAGCCTTCACAGCGGCGGCGCGCGAGTATGTACCACCGTTACCCGTGCCCGGAACCCTGGCAATGGTCGATCTTCCCGTCTATGCCGGTAAACGGGATACCTTTCATGCGGTAATCGGCTCCGCAATCATTGCTGCGGCTGCCGGCTCAGCGGTGCTGATGCATGGGTCCGAATCTGACCCTGACAGGCCGGGGCCAGTACCTGTTTTGGCGCATTTGGGCATCCCCACCCAGCTTGATGCGACAGGAGCGGCTGATCGACTTGTGAAAACTGGTTTCGCCTATCTTGACATGGCTCTGTACTACCCACCCGTGGCTCGTTTCCTCGAGCTCAGGCGAGAGCTGGGTTTGCGAACACTGTTTAGTCCCGTGACCAGGATGCTCAATCCGGCAAGGGCTCAGTCACAGGTGATCGGTGTGTCGCATAAGCCTTACCTCGAGAAAATCACTGAAGCGCTCAAGATGCTGGGAACTGGACGAGCCTTGATTGTGCAAGGGGTAGAGGGTGACCCGGAACTCTCACTTGCGGCAGGTACCAAGGTGCTGGAGTTACGGGACGGACGTGTCATCCCACTGATGATTAGCCCAAAAGACTTTGGGCTGTCCCTGGGATCAGCGCAGGATATGGCTGGATTCTCTCGGGCTCGGGTAGACCAGGAAGCGGCCTTGCTCCGCCGGATTCTTTCCGGTGAGGTGCGTGGTGCCCCACGCGATTGGATTGTGATGAATGCGGCGATGTTGGTGTACGCCTCAGGGAAGGCTTCTTCTAGTGCTGAAGCGCTCCCGTTAGCCCTTCGAGCTCTGGACTCTGGAGCCGCAGCGCAGAAACTCCGGGAATTGGCTGAGACTTCCGATTACACCCTTCCCCTCCGCCCAGAACAGGGCGGGCTTCCAGACTCTGGGGACGCACATGCAATCGTTTCGAGGGCTCCTGAGCTTCGGAGCGCGCCATCATGAAGCACATCCGCGAGTTGGAAAGTCAAAGCGTGTACATTCTACGCGAGGCGTATAAACACTTCGACCATTTGGCCATGCTGTGGTCCATGGGCAAGGACTCGACGGTCCTTCTCTGGCTCGCACGGAAGGCCTTCTTTGGGCACGTACCCTTCCCGCTGATCCACATTGATACGAGCTACAAGATCCCGGCAATGATCGAATATCGAGACCGCATGGCTCGTGAATGGCGCCTCAACTTGGTGATCGGTCAGAATGCGCCGGCTTTGGCAGCGGGCATGAACCATACGAAGGGCCGGATAACCTGCTGCACGGCTCTGAAGACCAACGGGCTGAAAAATCTTCTTGAGGAGAAGGGATATACGGGGCTGATATTAGGCGTTCGGGCCGACGAGGAGGGGACGCGCGCAAAAGAGCGCTATTTTTCGCCGCGTGATAAGAACAACGATTGGGATTTCAGAGATCAACCGCCGGAATTGTGGGATCAGTTCAAGACCACGTTCCCCAAGGGAACCCATATCCGGGTCCATCCATTACTCGATTGGACTGAAATCAATATCTGGGAATACATCAAGTTGGAGTCCATTCCATTTATGTCGCTGTACCTCGACCAAGGGGACGGGACCCGGTACCGCAGTCTGGGCTGTGCGCCGTGTACTTTCCCCATCAAGTCGACCGCTAAAACGGTCGACGATATCATTACTGAATTGCGAAACACGACTGTGGCAGAACGATCCGGACGGGCTCAGGACGAAGGAAGAGGGATGGAAGTCCTCCGCAAAGACGGCTACATGTAACGATCAACGTGGCGCGAGTTGATATGAACCCTGCCCTCGCTGAGGCGACGGAACATATGAATATCGTGGTGGTCGGCCACGTGGATCACGGAAAGTCCACCCTGCTGGGGCGACTGTACGCGGATACGGGATCGCTCCCAGATGGGAAACTTGAGCGTGTGCAGGCAATCTGTCGTCAGCAAGGCAAGGAGTTCGAGTACGCCTTTCTTTTCGACGCCTTTCTGGAAGAGCAGGAACAAGGCATTACCATTGATACCGCGCGCACGTTTTTCGGTTGGCGCGGCCGGCAGTATATCATCATCGACGCGCCGGGTCATAAAGAATTTCTGAAGAACATGGTGTCTGGGGCAGCCCGAGCCGAAGCGGCCATACTGGTCATTGATGCGGTCGAAGGCGTCAGGGAACAATCAAGACGACACGGTCTCCTTTTATCCTTGTTGGGCGTCAAGCAGGTGGTCGTGGTCGTCAACAAGATGGACCTCGTCGGCTACCGCCAGGATACCTTTGAGGCTATCGAGAAAGAATATCGTTCGTTTCTGAGTAGCTTGGACGTGGAGCCAGATCGGGTCTTACCAGTTAGTGCGAAGCTGGGCGACAACATTGCCTCGCAGAGCCCCGCGATGGCCTGGTATCAGGGCCCCACCGTTCTTGATGCTCTCACCATGTTCAAGAAGGAAGCGGCGGGTACTGGGAAGCCGCTCCGATTTGCCATTCAGGATGTCTATAAGTTCGACGCGCGGCGAATCATTGCGGGAAGAATTACGACCGGGCGTATCAGGGTAGGCGAACGGCTGGTGTTTTCCCCGTCGAACAAGACCGCCAATGTCAAAACCGTCGAGGCCTTCAATATCGAGCCTCCGCCCACAGAGGGACAGGCCGGTCAGTGCGTCGGTATCACATTGGATGAACAGGTTTTTATCGAGCGAGGCGAGTTGGCCTCTCACGAAGACTCTCCCCCGTTAGTCTCGACGGCCTTTCGTGCCAACCTCTTTTGGCTCGGTCAACGGCCCTTGGAAATGGGCCGGCGCTACCTGCTGAAGCTCAGCACCAGAGAAGTGGAGTGTGAAGTGGAGGCGATTCACCGGATTGTTTCCGCATCTGACCTTCAGGATGGACAGGTACATGACCGGGTGCACCGGAACGAAGTCGCAGAGCTGACCCTTCGGACAAAGTCTCCCCTCGCCTTCGATCTCTACGCATCGTTCGAGTCAACCGGACGGTTCGTCCTGGTGGATGACTTTGACATCTCCGGCGGCGGTATTGTGACCGCGCTTGTCCATGACGAACATGAATCTCTCAGGAACGAGGCGCGTGAGCGGGACTTCGCCTGGGTTAAGGGAGAGGTTCGCCCGGGGGATCGGGCCAAGCATTATGGCCATCGCGCTGCTGTCGTGCTGTTAACCGGGTCGGCTCAAGCAGGGAAGGCTTTCTTGGCCAAAAAACTCGAATCACTGCTCGTGGCCGATGGGCGGCATGCCTACCTCCTGGAGGCGGAAAACTTAAAATATGGCCTCGACGCTGATCTCGGTGAATCGGGCCTGCGGGCCTCCGGCGAAGTCGTTCGTCGGTATGGAGAAGTCGCCCGATTGCTGGTCGATACTGGGATGATCGTCATTTCCACCACCAATGCGTTTGGTGCCGACCAACTGCAGGCTGCGGAGGCAATTCGTACGCTGGTGTATCCGACGCCGGTGATCTCGGTCCACATGAGCCAACAACCGGAACACGCCCCGCAGGATGCGGACCTGACATTTTCGGGGCCGGAAGATTTCGATACCGCTGGTCGTCTCGTAATGGAAAAGCTCAAGGACAGGGGAATCTTGGCTCGGGCCATTGGGCAGCAACCCGTCTTTCAATATTGCATTTAAGGCGGTTTGACGGGTTGAAAACCCCTATGGTAGGGTGATCCCTCCCCACCGAACCCCGGCTGAAACTCTACGTGTGTCATGGCGAATTCTATGGCGAAGGAAAAAGATCTCAAGGCCATCCTGAGTAAGCTCCAATACAGCGACGATGCGAAGGTGGTTCAACAAATCACCCAGCAAATGGAAAAGGTCCGTGCGCGGATGGCGGGGATTAAGAACAAGCTCGTCATCATGAGCGGCAAGGGAGGTGTGGGTAAGAGTATGACCACAGTAAACCTTGCCCTCACCTTTGCCAGACAGGGGTATCGGGTGGGCCTCTTGGACGCGGATTTGAACGGGCCGTGCGTACCACGTATGTTAGGAATGCATGGATGCCGGATGACCCTGGGCCCCGAAGGCGCTGTCCCGCCAGTCGGCCCCCTTGGGATCAAGGTCGGATCGATGGACTTTTTCCTGGAAACAGCTTCCCCTGTTCGGTGGAAGGGGCCGATGGATTTGAGTCCTGTCTGGCTCGGTGTCATGGAAATGAACGTCGTTCGAGAGCTCTTGGCTGATATCGTGTGGGGCGAATTGGACTTTCTTCTCACGGACCTTCCGCCGGGAGCCGCGGCCGACAAGCCACCTGTCATCGCCGGATTCATTCCGGATCTCGCGGGGGCCATTGTTGTGACCACCCCTTCACAAGTTGCATCAGATGTGGTGACGAAATCAGTCGCCTATGCCAGAGACCTTGGAATCAAGGTGCTCGGCATGGTTGAAAATATGAGCCAGTATCGTTGCCCAACCTGTGGATCTGAGCACGAGCTATTTGAGGGGGATACGGAGGGCTTATGCCGGGCACTGGATGTTCCCCTCTTGGGTCGGATCCCCTTCGATAAGACATTCGCCAAGACATTTGACAAAGGCATGCCCCTGTTGGACGACCAGTATCCAACGATCAGGCGATATGAGGAGATTGCAGAGCGTATCGGCACGATTGTAGAGTTCAAGAAAGTGCTGGCCGAAAAACTGTGACCTCCGAATCGGGCAGAAGGAGTGTTCCATGAAATTTGTCTGTCTCAACTGCGAAACCTATATGAATTTTGAAAAAGTCGAACAGCCAGCTGAAGGGTCACTGGGCGTGTTTTTCGCGTGCCCTTCCTGCAGTGCCAAGTTTTCTATGGTGACGAATCCCGGCGAGACCCAAATGGTCAGTTCACTTGGGGTAAAGTTGGGTGGAAGAACGGTTGAGGCTGAACCTTTTGAAATGACCCGAGGAACCTTGAAGGATGATACGCGGGCCGGGTCCGGTCAGATGGCCGCCTATATGAATGAGAAAATTCAAGGTGGGCAACCGCTTGGCGGGGGCGAAGCTGCCGCTTCCGGAACGGCTCCCGAGCAGGCCAAACAGGGAGAGTCATCCGGTGGGGGCTGTCCCTTCTCTGCGGTGGTGGCCCAGATGGGATTAAGTGCGAGTGGAACCGCCGGGGGAAGCGATAAAAGGGCTGAGTTTGCGTGGACCAGTGATGCGAAAGAGAGATTGGACCAGCTCCCGTCTTTCGTCCAGCCGATGGTTCGCTCCAGTGTTGAGGCCTACGCCCGGAAGCATGAGTTTAAGACGATCACCCTACAGGTCATGGATGATGCCAAGAGCGACTCGAACGGTATGCCCTGGTCCGCTGACGCGGAGAAACGCCTGGAGAATATTCCCGACTTTATCCGTCCCATGGCCAGGCGGGAAATTGAACGCATAGCTCGCGAGCGGGGGGCTACCACGGTCACAGGTGCATTCATGGACGAGGCCAAAGAAAAGTTCATGAAATTCATGTGAAGCTCTGGCGTAAGGGGTTTCTAGGAGAGAGGCCTGCTTGGGTGTCCAGGCAGGCCTTTGGTTTAATTGGGGTGTGGCAGAACGAACCGATGTCTTTCAATGCCGCTCTGGACGCAAGTCAGGTGGATGGAAGTCGCGGATTTCTTGACATATCGTTGGTCCAGCTGATAATGGCCCCACGATGAAAAATGTACCGGTTCGGCAGAAGGGATTAGCCGTGTTACTATCTGGCATTTTCCCCGGGCTGGGCCAACTCTACAATCGTCAGATGGGCAAGGGGATAGCGTTTTTACTCGGAGCCTCGATTCTGGCCACAACATTCCTGCTTCAGGTTGACCCTGAGGCCCTGCAGAAATCAGCCATGACCGGTCTCCCTCCCGCCAATTTTGGCCAGCTGCTCTTGCTTGGTCTGCTTCTGTTCGCCTTGTTGCTTTGGAGCCTTATTGATGCGGCCCGATCGGCGGGCCGGAGCTCTCGCTGAGGGATTTTTTCTCCCTCCCTTCTCACCGGTAACGTGGCTGCGTTGACACTGTAGCTGGGCCTGTGTTAGTAGAACTTTTTTGTGAAGGAGTTGCCCTCTTCGGTAGTTCTTGCGCCGTAAGAGGATGTCCCATCTGAGCGGAGGGCATGAACAATGGGCGGCCATAGTCATTGGGCCACCACAAAGCGGCACAAGGCGGCGGTTGACGCCAAACGGGGTAAGATATTCACTCGTATCATTCGCGAACTGACCATCGCTGCTCGACATGGAGGCGATCCGGAGGGCAACCCTCGTCTGCGTCTTGCTATTAGCAAGGCGAAGGATGCGAATATGCCGAGCGATAATATAAAGAAGGCGATCCAGCGCGGCACGGGAGAACTCCCGGGTGTAACTTTCGAAGAGTTTACGCTCGAGGGCTATGGGCCTGGGGGAACTGCCCTGCTGATCGAGGTGACCTCGGATAATCGGAATCGTTCAGTGGCTGAAATTCGTAGCGTATTGACCAAGAACAATAGCAATATGGCGGAAGCTGGTGCGGTGTCCTGGCAGTTCCAGAAAAAAGGCTTGATCGTGATTGAGAAAACTAAGGTTGATGAGGACAGGCTGCTTTCTTTGGCCCTGGAAGCTGGTGCGGAGGATGTGAAACCTGACGAGAAGTCTTTCGAAGTCATTTCGGCCCCGGCTGACTTTGAGACAGTCAAGAAAGCCCTCACTGATGCGGGCTTGGAACTCTCACTGGCCGAAGTCACCTTCGTGCCGCAAAACTACGTCAAACTCGAAGAAAAGGCTGCGGAACAGATGCTCAAGCTAATGGAAATTTTGGACGATCACGACGACGTCCAGAAGGTGCATGCCAATTTCGACATCCCAGACGAGATCATGGAGAGGGTCGTGGCGGTCAGCTAAGGGGAACCCTCTCGTCCATACGGAGCCTACCCCCAATCGGAACGCATGATCGCCTCGCTCTCCGGCCGATTGGCCTCAAAGGCCCCCGCTCATATCACCCTGGATGTCCAGGGAGTCGGCTACGAAGTCTTTATCCCCCTCAGTACCTACTACACGCTTCCCAATCCGGGCGAGTCCATTACACTGCATATCCACACCCATCTACGGGACGACTGCATTCAACTGTTTGGCTTCTCTACGAGCGAAGAGAAAGGCATATTCCTTCTCCTAACGGGGGTGTCAGGGGTCGGTCCAAAACTAGCCCTCAACGTCCTCTCGGCACTTTCTGCTCCAGATTTTTGTTCTGCCGTTCGGACGGGCGACCTAGACAAGCTGACATCCGTCCCTGGAATTGGGAGGAAATCCGCGGGTCGAATCGCTTTGGAACTTAAGGACAAGATCGATCGCATTGATCATTCACAGTCCTCAGTCTCAGAGGATCTCTCGGGAGCTAGCAGCCAGGTCTTAGAAGATGCACTCTCTGCCCTGGTCAACCTAGGGTACCGGGCATCTGATGTGAGAATCGTACTCAAACGCATGGCGCGATCCACACC
>JBFJQA010000009.1:0-33792 GCA_041616875.1 Nitrospiraceae bacterium
CACCCGACTCTGGCTGGCAGCATAATACGCTGAATGCGGGCGAAGACAACGGGCACAGCCATCTCCGGGGTCAGATTCAAGGCCAGTCGGTCACCGTTCCCTTTCAAGACCGTGCGTTAACCTTGGGGACCTGGCAGCAGATTGCCGTTGTGGATTTCGACACACGCGCCCGCACCCGCGATCTGGTCGTTCAGATCATGGGAGAGTGAGTGCTCGCTCCAGCCAGTCCATGCCGATAGGCTAGCGTGTCCGTCTCGTCCTTCGTCTTTCCTTTGGAGTAGCTGCCTAGGCGGCCCTTCGAAATGTCTGGGGCTATCCTCTTGGCATTGTATGCGATGCCCCTGAGGTCCATCGGCCTTCGGTCACCATACCGCGACCTCACCCTTGCAACCGCTCGAATAGGTGTTGACGGGACGAATGGGGAGAGAAGTGGAAGGGCCACGTCACCCCTCGAGGATACCGGAGCGGTTGGGACAGTGGGTATGGTAAGATGGCGGTGTGTTTCTGATGGGTATTCGTCGTGTGTCATAGGAGGGAAGCACGGGTATGGGCGATCGTCGGAGACCAGAAAACCAAGATCCCGAGGAGCCGGTACGGAGGGCTGAGGAGCGGATCAGCCCGGACAAAGGCAGTCAGGATGTGAACGATCCGTTGGTGTTGATTGACGAGTGCCTCGCCTCCCTGCCAGATGGGGATCCTCGCCAACGAAGCCTTTACAAGCTCCGCCATGTGGTGTTGCAAGAGGCCGTGACCCTCCAGCAACGAGAAGCCGAATATAATAGACTAGTCGCAGCGGTGGAGAAACTCACGGCTCCCGCCAATCGCATCGGAACCTTACTGGAGCTGCCAGGCGAAGGATTGGCACGCATTGTCGTGGGTGGGTCCGAGTACGTGACGAACGTTGACCCACGGGTTGATGCGACTGCGCTCAAGATCGGCACGCAGGCCCTCGTGAATGAAGCCTACGCGGTGATCCGAACCTTAGGGTATGACCGTCATGGTCCGATCCTGAAGGTCACAGAAGCCTTGCCTGACGGGCGTCTTCGTTTTGAGCAAGAACCGGGGCGCCAGGCGCTGATTCTCCGACGGTCCAGCGATCTGGAGGGCGTCGATCTTAAGCCTGGGGACGAAGTACGGCTGGATCCCAGCCACAGAGTCGCGGTGGAACGTTTCCAGAGCTCACAGGGGGACCGACACCTGCTCGATGAGGTGCCAACCGTCACCTGGGAGCAAATCGGCGGCCAAGCGGCCGCAATTTCTGCCATTCGTAAGGCCATTGAATATCCTCTGCTTCACGCGGAGACCTTCCGACAGTACCAATTCACCCAGCCGAAGGGGTTTCTGTTGTATGGCCCTCCAGGGTGTGGCAAGACCCTGATCGGACAGGCGACTGCGGCCAGTCTGGCCAAGCTCATGGGGGAAGCGAACGCGGGGTCGTCGGATCGCCCAAGAATCACCAAGGGGGTCTTCCTCCACGTCAAAGGTCCTGAGCTTCTCAATATGTGGTTGGGAGAATCCGAACGGATGGTACGGGACCTCTTTGCGCAAGCGCGCGCGCAACGCAAGGAAGGCGCTCTCCCTTTCATTTTTCTTGATGAAGCGGAATCCATTCTCGGTACGCGGCGTGCGATGCGTTCGTTCAATATCACCAACACGCTTGTCCCGATGTTTTGTTCCGAGATGGATGGGATCGATTCGCTGCAGGACGTGGTGATCATATTAGCCTCGAACCGTCCTGACCTGATCGATCCGGCTGTCCTTCGACCTGGGCGCATTGATCGTAAGATTAAGGTCAGTCGTCCCGGACGTGAGGAGGCGAGAGACATCCTTCGGATCTACCTCACTCAGGATGTTCCGCTCAGTGCCGAGGCCCTTGCCGGGCACGGGAGTGACAGGGCGGCGGCGCAAGATACCCTTGTTCTTCAGGTCGTGGACGCCATCTTCAAGCGTGTCGACGAGAACAGGATGTTGTCGATTCGGCTACGGAACGGCCAGCGAAAGGTTCTCTATCGCGGGGATCTGGTGAGCGGTGCGATCCTGGCCTCGATTGTTCAGCGAGCTAAGGAGCGAGCGATCGACCGCGTCCTAGGCGCTGGTGGGGATGGCAGCGGCCAACAGGGCCTGACAGCCGAGGATGTTCTGTCCTCCGTTCATGCCGAATATCGAGAAGGGGAGTTGTTGCCGCCGGATGAGTCAGCTGAGGAATGGTTGAAGCTGTTGGACCATCATCCTGAACAAGTCGTCGGGATTTCTTCCTTTCGAACAGGCAGAGGAAGCGAGGAACGGGTCGTTGGGCAAATTATCTAAGCAAGCGGCAAGAGGTGATACACAGCGACCGATAGGGAAAACGCGAATGCGTTGCGTGTCTCCAAACGCCCAGAACACCCTGGCAGGAGCGTAGTATTTATTTATGCGTCTTTTTGGTCTTGAGACTGAGTATGGCATCACCCGGGAAGACCTGGACCAGGTTGATCCTGTCGTAGAGTCCATGGAATTGGTTCGGGCTCACTTAAACCAGGCGTTTCAGCGGACATGGGATTATGCCGGGGAAGATCCCCACGAGGACGTGCGTGGGTTCAGAGTCTCGGGATTACAACAAGATAAGGAAGAGGACGAGTTCGCCAAACTGGATGGCCACAGACCATTCTCTTTCTATGAGATGAAGAGCGATCTGGTCTTGGCAAATGGAGCTCGCTTTTACAACGACCATACCCATCCCGAGTATTCGACGCCTGAATGCTGCCGGCTTCGCGACCTCATCGCTCATGACCGGGCCGGCGAACGAATCCTCCAACGCGCCGCGAATCGACGAAACCAGACTCTGGGTGGCCCGCATGTACAACTCTACAAAAACAACACCGATTTTCACGGCCACAGTTACGGGTGCCATGACAATTATTTGGTGCCTCGTCAGGTTCCGTTTGCCGCCTTGGCACAAGGGCTCCTTCCTTTCCTGGTGAGCCGATTGATTGTCACAGGATCTGGGAAGGTTGGAATCGAGGCGCAAGAACGGGGAACTCGACCGGGGTGCTTTCAAGTATCCCAGCGGGCGGACTTCATGGAAACTGACCTGAGTGTTGATACGATGCACAACCGACCCATCCTCAATACGCGGGATGAACCACATGCCGATCCGTCGCGGTATCGGCGTCTCCATCTTATTGTCGGCGACGCTAACATGTGTGAATACGCGACGGCCTTGAAGGTCGGGACCACGATGTTGGTACTGGAACTTATCGAGCTGGGGGCGGCACCAGTGCTCGATTTGGAGGATCCCGTTCTGGCGATCAAGGAGATTTCTCATGATCCCGACCTCAAGGCTGTCGTGCGACGAAAGAACGGTCAGACGATATCAGGCCTTGAAGTCCAGGCTGCCTACCTTCAGGAGGCTTCTCGAGTCTTGTCCAATCGGGACGAAGACACTGACTGGGTCCTCCGGGAATGGGGTGAGGTGCTCGGCCTTTTCGCCGCGGACAAGTTCAAGCTCGTCGGACGCATCGATTGGATCACCAAGTTATGGCTGTTGGAGACGTTTGTCCGGGAAGAGCATCTTGAGTGGGATGATCCCTGGCTCGCCAGCCTGGACCTCGAGTACCACAATCTGAATCCAGATCGGGGGCTGTACCTGGCCTTGGAAAGTGAGGGCAAGACCTTCCGGCTTGTCAGTGATGCTGACATTCAGAAGGCGCTCGCTGAAGGGCCGAGTGAGACACGGGGAGGCATTCGCGGACAATGTATTCGGCGCTTTCCGGATCAGATCCGGTCTGTGCAATGGGAATGTGTCCAATTCGATGGCGGGCTGCTGCAGAATAATCTTGATCTCAACGATCTGTTTGATGCCAGCGACGTGAAGGCTTTGTCGGCAATATTGGAGACGGCTTCGTCCCCCGCTGAAGCCCTCACGGCGTGGAACCAACGAAAGGAACAAGGCCTATGAACCTCATTATGACTCTTGAACGGCGAGAGCGACCTCTTGATCCGATGCCACGGCCCACCGGTCCTTCAGAGGAGGAGGAAGGTCCAAAACGCCAGAAATCCGGATCACCAGACAAGGATAATCTTCTGAAACGGATGCGCAAGGTTGACCCAAAACAGGCGGAACGGTATCGGCAAAGGACGGGCGAGTAAGAATACTCGTCCGGTCACGTGAAGGAGTCTTATGGGCATGCAAGGCGACTTTTTGCAACTCTTGAAGGAACAAGGGTACCAGTTTGGGGTTGCAGGCGTGGCGAGAGAAACGCAGGCCGGGGAAGCGGAGATCATACGTGGCACGACCATCCTGGCAATGAAATATCAGGGTGGGGTGTTGGTCGCAGGTGATCGGCGTGCTACGGCGGGCAATACGGTCATGTATGATCGGACGGATAAGGTTCTGGAGCTGGACCGAAATAGCGTGATGGCCATCGCGGGAGTCCCGGCGACGGCCTATGAAATGGTCAGGGTTCTGGAGCACTCCTTCAAATACTACCGGCGGACTCAGCTTCAAGAATTAAGTTTTGAAGGGAAGCTCCGGGCTGTCTCGAAGCTACTGAAGGACAATGTCGCGGCGGCCTTGGCAGGGACAGGGGCTGTGGCTCCGATTTTTGCCGGATTCGACCGTGAACAGGGTTTGGCCAAGATCTATTTTTACGATATCCTCGGTGCCGAATTTGAGGGTGTCGAGTATGCCGTGTCAGGGTCTGGCTCGCCGACGATTCGCGGGATTTTGCACTACCAAAACCTCTGGGGAGCCCAATCACTCGCCGAACAGGGAGAGGAAGACGCCATGATTCTGGCCTTGCGGTTGCTGACCTGTGCGGCTGAATTTGATTCAGCGACTGGGGGTGTGAATTACGAAGCCAGTCTGTATCCTATCGTGAAATTGATTACAGGAGACGGAGTCCAGACCGTCGAGGACGAACGGATGAAATCGCTGTTTGAGCAGAACGTGGTGCGCCATGTTTGAAGAGCCATATCGGTGGGTCGAGGCGGTTGAGAACCGCCGACAATACCTCGACGAGCAGTTTAGGCAAGGAAGCCCAGTCGTAGCCCTTTCCTATGAAAAAGGAATTCTGCTGCTCACCGTCAGCCGTGGTACGCCGAAGCTCTACGAGATCTATGACCGCATTGGACTGGGGGGCATGGGGCATCCCGCGGATCTCGAGAAGCTGCGTTTCTCACTCCTGGAAATGGCACATCTGGAGGGCTTCAATCGCTCCCCTTCTGACGTAACCGGATCCCGCCTGGTGAAATATGGGTTGGCGCCGGTCATCAAACAGGCCTTTGAAGAAATTTTCAAGGCCCCCTTCATCGTCAAGATGCTTTTAGCAGAACTAGGGCATACGAGTCAGAAAGATTGCTTTCTGACCATTAACTACGATGGGGCGTTCGAGGAAGGAGGCGCCTGCGCAGCCTTGGCTTCGACGTCAGCCATTCAGGCCCAAATGGTAGCGTATGTGAAGAAAGAATCTGAGGCGATACCGGGTTCCCTTCCGGAAGCCATGGACCTCGCCGTACGCGCCTGGGCGCTGGGGTCTCTGGCCCAACTCAAGGAGCAGGAAGACGAAACTCGTCCCACTGAGAAACCCACCCTGGATACCGGGACCACACCATCGACTACAGTATCGCCCGACAGGAACATCCTGCTGACTCATCTCCGTGCAGCGATTTCCGAGCAGACAATCGAGAGCGCCATTCTTGAACGGAACACTCCTGGGTCTTCAAGATACCGGCCACTCGATCCCCATGAACTGACTCGTCTCCTGCCCAAAGGGCTCCCATCCCCCGTGAACTGACATGCTGAACCGAATTTTTGGTCTGGAAACCGAGTACGGGTTGTTGGTCAACCAGGACCGTCCCGAGCATTCTCCGGCATGGTTCGCCCATCACATTCGCGACCACATTTTTCGTGTTCAGCAAAGAGGCGTGCTGGATCTCCATCATCGAGCGTATGACGAACCTCCAGGTAACGGGGGATTCCTGACCAATGCCGGTCGTATCTATCTTGATATGGGGCATTTGGAATATGCGTCGCCAGAGTGTGGTTCACTCATGGATTTGATTGCCATGGATCGAGCGGGCGATCAACTGCTCCAAGAAGCCCTCGAGGACATGGGGCTAAGCGAACAGGTCTGCCTGATCAAGAATAATGTTGACCACGAGACCGACGCTACATTTGGCTGCCATGAAAATTATCTCGTCTCACGAAACTTTCCGTTCCACCGGCGAGGTCTTGGAAAACTGATTCCGTTTCTGGTCACGCGGCAGATCTTCACGGGCGCGGGCCGGGTCGGTTCCGCAGGGCCACAGGAGGAGTGGGTGCAGCGTGGGACGCTGATTCTGCCTCGTACGAGCCTACGAGATGCTTATGACCGCGAACACATCCCGTTCCAAATATCCCAGCGCGCCGATTTTATCGTCAACGACTTTTTTGAATGGGTCCAGGGGAATCGGGCTATCGTCAATACGCGGGACGAACCGCTGGCCGACCCAAATGAATTTCGCCGAATCCATCTCTTGCTGGCCGACTCAAATATTGCTGAGACGGCAACCGCGTTGAAATTTGGGACCACTGGCTTGGTCCTGCAACTGATCGAAGACGGTGGAGCCCCGCGAGGGCTGGAGCTCCATGAACCCGTTGAAGACCTTCAAGAGATTTCCCGAGATCAAGAAAGGGCATGGGTAATTACCCTAGCATCTGGTAAATCCATGTCGGCCATCGATGTGCAGGAGCAGTACCTGGAAGCGGCGATCCGTCACTGTAAAGGGCAGGATGAGGAAACGGATTGGGTGTTGCGGGAATGGGAATCGGTCTTGAGAGATTTACGGGGGGACTATACGAAGCTTGTAGGTCGAGTCGATTGGGCCTCGAAGCTGTGGTTACTTGAAACCTTCCGGGAGGTCGAAGGAGCGAACTGGGATGACCCCTGGCTCAAAAGTCTCGACTTGGAATATCACAACCTTCACCCAGAAAAGGGTTTGTACTTTGGATTAGTCGAGGAAGGCCGCGTTCCCCGGCTGACCACGGACAAGGCCGTTGCACTTGCCCAAGAACATCCCCCGCGCAACACGCGCGCCTTTGGACGAGGTGAACTGGTCAGGCATTTACTGTGCTCTCGCCAAATGAGTCATGAGGATGCAGAGGGTGAGGATAGTGTGTCGCCGGCCTACGTGATCAACTGGTCAGTCTTCAAGCTAAGAGGACAATTGCCCTTTCCTATGCCTAACCCCTTCAAGACCTATGTCCAGGAGGTCCGGGGACACACCCAGGCCATCTAGCACGCCCAATGTACCCTCGCGATTGATGCCGGTCTGCTAGGTTGTCTGGCACAGCCCTACTCTCGAACACTCCCCGTCATGCCAGCGGCGTGCATTTGTGTTGAGGCCCCACTCTTTGCACAAGGGGTCCTCCCTCTCTGGTGAGGCCACGGAATCCTTGGAGGTTGGCCACGAAGCGTTTCAAGATATGGTGTCACGTGGTGTCAGCATGTACTCGACCAGCCTGTTTTCTGCCCAATAGTAGTCTTCCCGGGGGTGAGGACGCTGAAAGAACCCGCAGTGTCCACCATGGGTGGGTGCGACAAGCGTCATCCATGGGTTCTGCTGGACTTCCTGGGTGAGGAATATGTCGTACGGGATAAAAGGGTCGTCTTGGGAGGTGATGATCAAGGTCGGAACCTCGATCTTTGCGACCACATGGCGGGCTCCAGCCTGGTCATAATACTCTCCGGCGTCACGAAAACCACCGTCCGGCGCAGTGTAACGGTTGTCGAATTCTCGCAAGGTGTGTATGAAGAAAAGATGTGAGAGGTCGAATTTGTGAGGGAATAGCGCCGCCTTTCGCTGCAACCGAGCCTTGAGCCGTTTCAGGAAGTACCGTTGATATATCCAGTTCTTTGGTCGTTCAAGTGCTTGCACGCAGGCCCCCGGCTCGATATTGGGGCAGACCGTCAACACCCCTCGGAGTGCAGGCAATCGGTGGCCGGCCTCCCCGGCCATTTTCAGCAACAGATTTCCTCCCATAGAATATCCGATCATCCAGACGCGATCCAATCCGTCGACGGAAGCGAGCTCAGACACTACCGCTTTGTAATCATCACTGAGCCCGCTATGGTAAAGGGTTTCCGTCAGATGCTCCGTGCCGCCACAGTTTCGTTGGTTCAGCCGAATGACGTTAAATCCAGCTTTCCAGCTTTTTGCGGCAAGGCCATGGATGTAGTGCGACTCGCTGCACCCCTCTAGCCCATGAAGCAGCACCACCGTCGGATGGGCGTTTCGATTTGGCTGCCAATGGCAGAACCCGAGGATCTGTGTGCCCTCAGCGACGGAAAAGAGCCTCGGTTCCATGGGGAGGCCTCTTAACAGATTCCCACGCAGCCAGGAGCGTGGAACGATGGTCATGGCGTGAGGGTTACGAAGGCAAGGGTGAGGTTCAAAAGGTGAGGTGGGGAACAATCCTGTCTTCATCTCTCAACAAAAAAAGGCCGTCTCTCTTCAGAAAGACAGCCCTTCCTACGAAATTGGCTCCCTGCGTTGGACAAGTTCCGCAACTTCTGTCACTCGTCTCATCCGGGCGCTGTCTTCAAAAATTATCCCTCAGGGCGTGCGGGAATGCAAATGGGGTGAGTGGCGGAACGGTTGTCGAGCTTTTTTCGTCGAGAACCCCGACCTTGGTTTTATCTCCGTGACTCCGCCTTAGGCTTGCAACCTGTGGCCCGCTGACTAAGAGGCAGCAGCTCCTCCAGGTTAGTCTTCTGGGAAAGTCCAAACCACGGGCCCCACCTGCTTAAGGGGACGCATGGCTTCCCCCGGTTTCGTGCCAAAGCGCAAGAGGGCAATCAGGTCCGAGCTGACCCGTGGGTTGCTGACGAAATAGGAGTGGCCAAACCTGTCCGTTCGCGTGCCTTTATAGACGATCAAATCAAACCTTCCCCATGCCTCAACCAGCTTCTGTCTTTCCTGAGGAATCTGGTCTCCCACCTGTCCGACCCGGCTACGGCTCCGGAACAGGAACTCCGAGACTCCTAATGCACGATCCCCGGGCGAAGAATAGACAGTCAATCGACCTCGCAAGAAGTCGGGAATTTGTTCGGATGGCCAGTGCGTGAGAAGATCCGGATCGGACTCAAAAAACATGAGCTTTTGCAGAGCGACATCGACATCAATGTCCGGGGCCATGAGGATGAAGTTGACAAGGTTGAGGTGTTGAGCAGGGTCGAGGCCAAAGGCGATGGCTTCGAGGGCTAATTCGTTAAATGCGTTCACGAGCAAGACCGTCCCTCGACTGTGGGCGAGCAGGTGAACGCCCTGGACGCCCGGGGTTTGGGCAATCATGCGGATGGTCTTACGCAGATGACCCACTGCATATTCGGCCGATTCGGTCGTTGTGGTATACGCGGTCAAAAAGCCGCCGGTTGTCGAGGCCGGCCAAGTGAAAAAGGCGCAGACATGCTCCCTACCAAGAAAATGGCAGAGGTCCGCTGTGGTATAGGCCGCGGAGGCGAAGGTTTCCTTGAAACCGTGCACATAGAGGAAGACCTCTTTACTCGGCGAGTGTGCGAGGTACCGCTGCAACTCTGCCTGAAACCCAGCCTTGGCTTCTTCGTGTTGCCTGACCACGGGGGCAGAGCGACCTACGCCGGTAGATGTCACGACCACTGGATAGGGCTCCTGGGGAAAGCGCCCGAGCTCCTGAACCGCCCCAAGCTCCAGGTTGACCTCGCTGGTGCGATCGGCGAGGTGGCTCTGCTGCTCCACACTCAGCCAATCAAGATCGGGACCAAGCTCTACTACTGCAGAGCCATAGGCGAGTAAGTGTGAGCGTGACTCTCCGTAAGGCAGACGGCTTTCCGGGTCGGTCATTGGACTACGGTTGGTGATATACAGCAGCGTAAGACCGGTGGCCTGGCGCTCGGCGGGTGTGGCTGCAAAAAGCTCGTTTTCAGCCGATTCTTGGTAAAGCGTAGGGGTCGGCATCAACGGACGGGCAGTGCGTGCGCAGCCCGCGACGAGCGACGCGGCCAAAATAAGCGCGACCGCGCATACGGCTGGAATGTGAACGAACCTCATCACCGAGAGCCCCCTAGTGGCCAATCGAAGGTATGTGAGTTGGTAGGGGAAGTATGCGGGACCGAGCAGCCTGATTGCAAGACTAGGGACGAGTTCTGCCTTGCGTTGAGTCTGGTCAGGAGGTCGGGAGGTATTCAATCGCCGTAGCGAGGCAAGGCCCGGCAGGCGATGCACGTATTTGTTCCTCCAATTGGCCACACGTTTTTCCAATACTCCCGGGTTTTAGGGAAGAAAAATGAACACGTCCAAATACGGAGGGCCTAAAAAAAAGAAGGGCGGCAGGGCCAGGATCCGCCCTAGACCTGACTCCCCTTGGAAGGGCCTGCCATCGGCAGGGACAATTTCCCTTCTTGCCGTGCATACGCTTCTTCGTTTATCCTTCTCATTCTGCTTAGTCCAGTAGTGACCTTAGGGGTTTCTGTGTGATGGACACTCTTCGAAAAATACGGCCCAGTGCGCAGGCCCAAGTGCGAGTCTGCCTAGCTCTCTGGATGCCGGCTCTCATGTTCCTTTCAGGATGTGGAGGGGAGGCCGATTCTCTCCCCAAGCCAGCCCCCACTGTGACGGTCGCCTTTGTCGTCCAGGAAACCGTGGCCATTTACGGGGAATATGTTGGACAGACTGAATCTCCCCGGTCGGTCGAGCTGCGGGCCAGAGTCGAAGGCTTTCTGGAAAAGATTAATTTTAAGGAGGGCAGTTTAGTCAACAAGGGGGACTTGTTGTTTGTCATCGATCCCCGAAGATATCGGGCTGATGTTCAACAGGCAAAATCCAATATAGCCAGGGATGAAGCCGCCCTCCTCAAGGCTCGTCAGGACGCGAAACGGTTTCGGTCGCTGCACGCTAGGGATGCCGTGAGTACCAGCCGTCTTGAGAGTGCAATTGCCAATGAAAAAGCAATGGAAGCGACGGTGATGGCCGACTACCAGGTCCTAGAGCAGGCCAAACTGAATCTCAGTTACACGAAGATTTCCGCTCCGTTATCGGGCCGTATCGGGAGAGTGAATGTGCGAGTTGGGTCGCTGGTTGGAAAGGGGGAGCCCACGTTGCTTGCGACGATTTCACAGATTGATCCCGTCTATGTGAATGTCAGCATCAGCGAGAGGGATTATCTCTTGGCAGCCAAGCGACTCGAAAAGATCGAGAGTCAGAATACGGCGGGGGAACCCTCCGCAAAAAAAGATGCGACGATAACTCTGGTCCTGGCCGATGACAGCATTCACCCTCACAAAGGAGTCCTGAATTTCGTTGACCGGAAGGTTGATGAGTTCACCTCCACGCTTCCTATCCGGCTTGAATTTCCTAATCCTGAGGGAATTATTCGCCCCGGGCAGTTTGCGCGAATCCGGGCGATACTCGAAGAACGTGAGAATGCACTGTTGGTTCCACAGCGCGCGGTCCAAGAGGGGATGGAAGGGGCTTCGGTGTTCGTCGTAGGCGCGGACGATACCGTTGAAAAGAGGCGTGTAGTAGTTGGGCCCCGAAAAGGAAGCCGATGGGTGATTGAAGAGGGTCTGAATGCCGGAGACTTGGTTATCATCGAAGGCATTCAGAAGGTGCGTCCGGGGAGCCAGGTGAGCCCGACCAATGAACAGGGTCCCGTCAAAACATCTCCTCTGCCCTCAGCAGATGCCTCAATATCCAAACCAGCCACTGACTCCACTCCTGAGACCTAGTCGTGGTCAATTTCTTCATCGATCGCCCCATTTTCTCCTCGGTCATTTCCATTGTTATTGTCATCGCCGGCCTGGTTTCTCTCCTGGGGCTCCCCATTGCCCAATTTCCCGAAATTACTCCCCCTCAAGTCGAAGTGAAAACCACCTATCGGGGGGCTGGAGCGGATGTCGTCGAGACGACGGTCGCCACTCCCATTGAGCAGGAGGTCAATGGCGTGGAGGACATGATCTACATGTCCTCTCGAAACGCCAATGATGGCTCGATGACGTTGAATGTCACCTTAGACGTGGGGACTGACCTCGATTTGGCAGCCGTCAATATTCAGAACCGGGTGGCAATTGCCCAGAGCAAGTTGCCCCAGGAAGTGATACGGAACGGGATCACCACCAAGAAAAAGTCCACCAATCTCCTCATGCTCGTGGCGCTTCGGGCTACCAAGGAGTATTTCGACCAGCTGTTCCTCAGCAACTACGCGGCCATCAACATCATTGACCAACTGAAGCGCTTGCCTGGCGTTGGGGATGCCAAAGATATGGCGGCACGCGAGTATGGTATGCGGGTATGGCTCAACCCTGACCGGTTGACGAACCTGGGGTTGACCGTCACGGATCTCACGAACGCGATTCAGGAGCAAAACATCCAATTCGCTGCAGGCCAAATCGGCCAAGCTCCGGCCCTACCCGGTCAAGAGTTTCAATATAACATTAAGGCCAAGGGGCGGCTGTCTGAAGTGTCAGAGTTTGAAGATATCATTCTGCGGACGGGCACCGATGGTTCGGTCGTTCGTGTACGAGATGTCGCGCGCGTAGAGCTAGGCGCCCAAGCCTACTCGCAATTTGGTCGGCTCAATGGTGAGCCCACGACCTTGATCGGCGTCTATCAACTCCCCGGGGCCAATGCACTGGATACCGCCACTCTGGTCCGAGCAAAAATGCGTGAACTCGCCGAACGTTTTCCCGAGGGTCTGGAATACACCGTGCCCTACGATACGACCATTTTTGTCACGGAATCCATCAAAGAGGTCGTGATCACGCTCTTTGAGGCCATCGCGTTGGTGTTTCTCACGGTCTTTATCTTTCTGCAGAATTGGCGGGCCACGCTGATTCCCTTGATCACAATTCCGGTGTCTTTGATCGGGACCTTTGCGTTTATGGCCGGGTTCGGATTCTCTCTGAATACCTTGACCCTCTTTGGGTTAATCCTGGCCATCGGCAATGTCGTTGATGATGCCATTGTGGTGGTCGAGGCCACCCAAGGCTATATTGATAAGGAAGGGATGGCGCCGCGTCTGGCCGCAAAAAAGGCGATGAGCGAGGTAACCGGGCCCATCTTTGCCACCACGTTGGTCCTCCTAGCGGTATTTGTACCCGTTACGTTTCTTGGTGGCATCACTGGTCGGATGTTTCAACAATTCGCCATCACGATCTCCATCGCTGTTTCCCTCTCAAGCCTCAACGCACTCACGCTGAGCCCGGCGTTATGCGCTGTGCTCCTGCGGCCGGCCTACCTCCCAAAAGGACCGCTTGGCTGGTTCTTTGGGCTGTTCAACCGCATGTTCGATCGGTTCACCAATGGGTACGTGTCATCGGTCAAACTCGCGGTGAAGCGGGTAGGGGTCTCCCTCACCCTTTTTCTGTGTTTGATCGCCGCGACATTTGGGCTGTTCTCCGCCCTCCCGACCGCCTTCGTTCCGGAAGAAGATCAAGGATACTTTTTCGTCAATATTCAACTGCCGGATGCGGCCTCCCTGGAGCGAACGGCCAAGGTCGTTGATCAAGTGGAGGCGATTTTGAGCGCCACTCCGGGGGTGAGTGATGTCATCACCTTTGGGGGGTTGAGTATCTTGAATGATACGGTGAGCTCCAATGTCTCTTCACTCATTCCGGTCCTTACACCGTGGGATGAACGAGCCTCGGCCGAGCTGCATGCCTCCAATTTGGCGAGGCGCGTACAAGCCAAATTACGTGCGATTCCGAATGCAGTGATCGTCGCGTTCAATCCGCCTGCGATCCGCGGCTTGGGCAATGCGGGGGGGTTTCAATTCCAACTGCAAGACCGAGGCGGTGGGGACGTTCAAGGTCTTGTCGATGTGTCCGCTGAGGTCATGCGTGCTGCCGCACAGAGGCCTGAGCTCAGCCCACCGTTCACTCTGTTTCGAGCGCATGTGCCTCAACTGGCGCTGGAACTCGATCGGACCAAGGCAAAAGTTCTCGGCATTCCGCTGAGTGAAGTTTTTAGCTCCGTTCAAACCTACCTCGGCTCCTACTATGTGAACGACTTCAATATTTACGGTCGTACGTTTAAGGTCATGACCCAGGCGGATTCGCAATTTCGAACGACCACCGAGGACATCAAGCGGATCCAGGTCCGCACCAAGACAGACCAAATGGTTCCCTTGAGCACTCTGGTCACGGTCAAGCCGACCTTCGGGCCGGAAATGATTACCCGGTACAATCTCTATCGGACAGTGGAAATCATGGGGGCCGCCAAACCCGGATACAGTTCCGGCCAGGCCTTGCAGGCCATGGAAGAGGTCGCGCAGAAGGTTCTCCCCAAGACCATGGGGTTTGAATGGACGACGATCGCCTTTCAAGAAAAACTCTCGGGAGGCCAAGCTCCTGTGATCTTCGCGCTGGGGATGGTGTTCGTCTTCCTGATTCTGGCCGCCCAATATGAGAGTTGGTCGATTCCCTTCGCGGTGATCTTAGCCGTCCCCATCGGCCTATTCGGGGCGTTCGGGGCGCAACTCATCCGTGGGTTGGATCTCGGGGTCTATGCCCAAATCGGGCTCGTCATCCTGATTGCCCTCGTGGCGAAGAATGCCATCCTCATCGTGGAGTTCGCGAAACTGCGATTCGAGGAAGGGATGTCCATCCGGGAGGCCGCGGCATCAGCGGCCCGACAGCGGCTCCGGCCTCTTCTCATGACCGCCTTCGCGTTTATTCTTGGCGTGGTACCTCTCGTCGTGGCCACCGGGGCTGGCGCCGCGAGCCGGGTGTCTTTAGGCACATCCGTGTTCGGCGGAATGCTCACGGGCACGATGATTCTCATCTTTTTGGTTCCGGTATTTTTTGTGGCCGTTCAACTGCGCAGCAGACAACGTGCCTCATCTTCCGCGCATCCGACGGTTCCCCAGGGGCCTGCTCCGCAGCAGCTTGGACGGTCACCCGAGGGTTCATTTTCCGATGAAGGGCCTCTCACTTCATCAAGAGGAGGTTCGCAATGATTCTATTTGTTCTCTCGCTGCTGCTTTCGCTCTCCTTTGTCAGTTGTGCGATTGGCCCGGATTACGAACGACCCGCGATCACCGAACACGAGGAATTTCGGAATCAACCTGAGAAGGCGCTCGATCCCACGTCATTAGCTGACACCCCCTGGTGGGAACTCTTTCAGGATCAAGAGCTCCAGGCCTTAATCCGGACGGCACTGAAGGAAAACAAAGACCTCTTACTCGCCGTGGCCCGAATTGACGAAGCGCGTGCGGAACTGGGTATCACCCGGTCGGATCTGTTCCCCCAACTTGAAGGTGATGCAGACTATGGCTATAGAAAAATCCCGGGGACCCTCTTTCCCGGAGTCAGGCAGGATACTGGTCTTGAAACGGAACTGTTCCGATTAGGGGGAGCGCTGTCCTGGGAACTGGATGTCTGGGGTCAACTTCGCCGTGCGACCGAAGCGTCACGCGCGAGATTAGCGGCCAGTCAGGAAGCAAGGCGGGCGGTCATGATTGGGCTCGTCGGGCAGGTCGCACAAACCTATTTCGAACTGAGAGCCTTGGATCTCGAACTGGCCATTACCCGACGGACGGTGGACACAAGAGAGAAGACTTCCGAAATTGTCAGATTGCGCTATGAGGATGGTTTGGTCTCTGGCTTGGATAGGGCGAGAGCTCAGGCAGAAGTGGTGCGAGTGGCCTCTCAAATACCTGACCTGGAGCGGCAAATCGTTCAAACGGAGAATGCGCTGAGTATTCTCTTGGGACGAAATCCTACTACGATCGCTCGAGGCCGGGTCCTCACGGCGCAAACCCTTCCTCCTGTGGTTCCCGCCGGGCTGCCCTCGACGCTCCTCGAACGTCGACCGGATATCCTGCAAGCGGAGCAAGATCTCGTGGCCGCCAACGCTGAAATCGGGGTCGCAAAAGGAAACTTGTTTCCGCGATTCACGCTCACCGGAAATCTGGGTGTCCTCAGTCGGGAGTTTGATGAGGTGTTCACGGGGCCAGCAACATTTTGGGGTATCGGTCCTGGGATGACCGTCCCCCTCTTCACGGCCGGTCGAAACCTCGCGAATCTGGACGGCGCAGAAGCACGTCAGCAACAGGCACTTCTTCAGTACGAACAAACCATCTTAGAAGCCTTTCGTGAGGTGGAGGATGCCCTCATTGCGTATCAGAAGTTTCGTCGCATGCGGCTACAACAGGAGAAACTGGTGAAACTGAACCAGCGTGCGGTGGAATTGGCGGAGGCCCGCTACGAGGAGGGTCTCGCCGACTACCTTGATGTGCTCGACTCCCAACGGGAGCTCTTCGATGCGGAACTGGATCTGACCGACACCCAGCGAGCGCAACTGGTGTCGGTGGTACGGCTTTACCGAGCACTCGGTGGAGGCTGGAATCCCGAACTCGATCCCGATTACGGCAACGTAAAAGCGCCGTCACCCCTCAAGCTCATGTGACAACCTCCGATCCGTACCGGATTTTCTGAAAAAAGGGGTCGGGAGTCTTTTGTCACGTCTACGTCCACGCTTGTCGAACCGACGCCCTCAGTTTCCTCTAGCGGTAATGATCACGACAGACCTCATGCGTCGACAAGCGCAGGCGGTCTTGGGGCGGAATTCAACTTACCCCATGGACGGGAAGGTAATGTCTCTCGAGATCGCTGACTGCTCTTGTTCGCGAGAACACCATCCCGACCCCCCAGGCCAGAGAGATCACCGAGCAGACCAAACCTCGGCACTGACAATTCACTCCCCATTAAAAGGTACCGCTATCTCACTCTGCTTTGCGGAATTCCTTCAAGAATGGCCCAGATTCATTGGTGATTTAGGGGATCTCTTCCCCAGGGTCGTTATGTGGCCCGTCAGGAATATGATGGCTCCATCTCGTCGATTCCGAAGTGGACGATTGAACAAGGAAGCATTTTCTTGCCCTTAAGAAGAATATGTTTGAATACTGACATCAATCGGAGAAGAATGTCCAACGGCAATGAGCAAAACAATACGCGAAATCCCGTGCCCGCTCTGAAGGAACTTTTTGTATTGGCATTGGGGCCATTGTTTCGCTATTCTCTCGGTATGGCTGGCCATCCTGATAAGGCGTGCCGATCACCCGCCGGGTCCAGTATCCGGGTCCCCACGGCATCCTCCCTCAAACTGGAAACCCGCCTGAGGTCAACCCCCTGGCCAGTATTTCGCCTCCTCATGCGGGCGATTCTCGGAGCCATCCTGACGATCTCAATTGTGTCTTTCATCGGCTGTACGAGACCCTCGTTCAGGTGGGAAACCCATACGTGGTCTGCTCCCTCCTCTTCAAACTTCGACGCTCACGTGCTGACGGAAGAACCGGTCGCAATCGCCCCGACAATGACGCCATCCATTGTGAGCGGATACCGCTCTGTACTCTCGCTCATCCTCCAGTGAGTCGTGAAAGAATCCTGGCCTGAGGTGAAGGCCACTGGGCACCACGAGACGCTCACGAAAATCAACCAAATGGGGCTGGCGGAGGAATATACGGGAATCGCCAGAGATTGGCACCAGAGCGGTATTCTGGATCGCGAACGGCTCAACAGAATCGGGTCGGCCTTAGGGGTGAAGTATGTCCTGTTGCCTGGCTGGGTCGGGGGGGATAGCTCATTCGAAGACAGATTTGTTATTTCGGGGCTTCGCACGGTACAAACCCGGACCGTTTGGCTGAGGCTATTGATACAAATTTGGGATGTAGAATCGGGCGAGATCGTCTATGAATCCTTCGGCGGAGGAATCGGGGGAAGAGAGGTGGTCGAAGCGAGAGAAGGGATAAAAGTGGCCCTGGCACGGAAAGTCTGGTGGAGTATGATCGAGGATTTGAAGAACGGCAAGACTGTCTCGTATTATCGAGGTGTGGAGAATATAGAAGAGCGCCCCGAGCCCATAACCTCTGAGTCCACTCCCCCTTAGTAGCTGAGTGTGGCCCCGCATCCCACATGCCGGTGCTTCCTCTCGAAGATAAAAACGAGTTGTTGCGCCGCACCACCTCGGTCTGGAGACGACCCGCTACTGTCATTTGCATATTTGATCGATTCCGGGATGATAGTTACTGTCTCGTTTGGTCACGGCGCAGAAAATGACTGTCTTATTGGAGTGGTTGGCCCTTTCTATCCATTCAATACCTGAGCGAATAAAGGCGCCTGCTCCCGGAGAGAAAACATGTTCAAGAATCCGTTGCTGCTGATAGCGCTGACCCTCACCGGCGCTGTGGCCCTGTGGGGCATTCTTGATACCCAGGGGTTGGCGACGTTTGCCAATACAATGGTCAAGCAGATGTTCGCAAGCCGGGGATGGTTCATCATGCTTAGCGTAAGCGCCATGTTGCTGGTCTCCATATGGCTGGCGTTCTCACGCTACGGCCGTATCAGGCTCGGTAAAGACGATGAGAGGCCGGAGTTCTCAACCGTGAGCTGGCTCACCATGCTGTTTGCCGCGGGCATGGGGGTCGGGCTTCTGTACTGGGGTGCGGCTGAGCCCATCACCCATTACCTGCTTATGCGTGAGTACGAACCCGCGCACAAGTCGGCAGGTCATGCCCTGTTCGTCACCAACGTCCACTGGGGACTGCACGCGTGGGCCGTCTATGGCGTAACAGCGCTCGCGATAGCGTATTTCAGTTTTCGCAAGGGTTGTGCCACGCTTATCAGTGCGCCGATTCGACACGTTCTCGGTTCCAACCCGTGGACCCACGGGGTTGGGTGGCTGAGTGATCTACTCGCCATCTACGCCATCGCGATAGGACTCGGCGGATCCGTGGCCATGGGGGTCTTCCAGGTGCAAAGCGGCGTGGAGTCAATGTTTGGCCTGGAAGGGACCGGCCTTGGCATGGCGATGGCTATCTTCGGGATTCTGGTTGTCGCCTACATAGCGCCCCTGATGGTTGACTTGAGCCACGGAATGGCGCGGCTATCCAATACAGCCATGGCAATCGCAGGAGGACTCGTTCTCTTTGTGTTACTCACTGGGCCGACCGGTTTCCTGATGAGTGGGATTACCGAAGCCATTGGCGGCTATATTTCTGGTGTGTTGCCCCACGGCTTCCGAACATTTACGTTCTTCGATGAGCGCGTAAACGACTGGTTCGGTGCCTGGACACTCACGTATATGGTGTGGTGGCTCGCCTGGGCACCCTTCGTCGGCGTGTTCATCGCACGCATTTCCAAAGGCCGGACGATTCGCGAGTTTGTTCTTGGGGTGGTGCTGGTGCCTACCGCGTTTTCCGTTGTGTGGTTCGGTGTCTTCGGCGGCATGGGTTTTTATGAAGTGCTTCGTGGCAATAGCCCTATGCTGGAGGTCGTCAAGAACAATGTGGATAGCACGACATTCTTCTTGCTCGATACATTGCCGCTTTCGTTTGTCACCATCACCGCCACGGTCGTGGCGGCATTTCTCTTCATCGTGACCAGCGTGGTGAGCGCGGCGTGGGTGCTGGCGATGTTCTCCACGGGTGGTGATCCCGACCCGAGCACCAGGGTTAAGCTCATCTGGGGCGTCATTCTAGGCGCGCTGGGGCTGGTCATGATCCTGTCCGGCAGCGTCGAAGCGGTGAAATCCATCATCGCACTCGGTGCCTTGCCATTCGTGTTCATCGTGCTACTGCTGCTGATGTGCCTGCTCAAAGCCCTTAAAAAAGAGGTGGCACTATGAGCTTGGCTGCCCTAATCGACACCTTTCTCAACGTCGTCGTGTTTGCTTTCCTCGGTCTGTTGATTTGGCTCTATGTCAAACCGATGGCGGGGGAGAAATCCGATGAGGAGAATTGAAACCCGATCCATTGCTGCCGGTCAGAATCTGATCATGGTACGCGCGCAATTTGCTCTAAGCCGTCATTCTAAAAATTACAGTGAAGGAAACTGATTTGACTGGAGAACGATTATTTCACCGGACCGATCTGTCAGACGGGTCGATGCCAAGATCACTAAATCAGCTGGCATGACCTATACGCGGCCCCATGCCTGCGTCTGAACATCGAGCGGATATGTTAGGAATGCCCAGGCCGTTCTATCTGGAGGTCGAGGACGCCAGTTTCCCTTTAGTTGCTGCCAGTGCGGGGCCTCCGATCTTGTTCGTGCCTGGCGCCTGGGTCGATCTTCGAATCTGGTGCGGCCTTTGGGAGCAGATTGCACACAGACATGAGTTTCTAGCAATTACCCAACGGCATTTCGGCTGCGATGTCTGGCCGAGCAAAAGGTCTTTCTCGCGCTGAAGGGGTTTTCCCCGGACCAGTTCTAACTGGGTTTCTTGGGGGGCAGGGCGAGTTGGAGCGACTTAAGGGCGAAACACCCTGTCTTCATCTCTCAACAAAAAAAGGCTGTCTCTCTTCAGAAAGACAGCCCTTCCTACGAAATTGGCTCCCCGGGCAGGACTCGAACCTGCGACCAATCGGTTAACAGCCGATCGCTCTACCAACTGAGCTACCGGGGAACACGATTTTTCAGGAAACTTGATTGCGGACTTCCATCCTCGATGTCGTTGCGAAGGGGAAATATAGCACAAATCAAGTGAAACGGAAGACCCTTTTGTCAGCGCGGGATTTAATACCCGAAATCTGCTTCATCGTCATCGTCCGCTGCATCGGAGGTGCCCTCCGACAGAGCAACGTAGTGGCGGGCCCAGGTCAAATAAATGTTCCCGCTGTCTCGCATGGCGTCTGCCCCTTTGACAAGTTTGAGGGCCAGCTCATCATCCTTCCCACTTGCTTGGAGGTCTGCCGCGCGCCGTTCCAAGGCTCCTGGAAAATCATGTATCAGCGTGGCGATTTCTCCGACCAGCTCTTTAAGAACGTTATCTTCGTTTCCCATGCTGCCCTCTCCCTCCGGGGCCACTGATTCATAAAAAAACCCCACGGCGACAGCGCCATGGGGTTTTGTCTGTCATCTGCTGAAGCGCTGTCAGCTTTGGTACGCCTGACCGAGGGCTGCCGATTCACCCTTCTCGCTCATGAGGCTACCGTCGGCGCTGACGGCCTGCATTTCGATGGCTTGATGCTTGGCGGCGTTGCAGACGACCACGCAAAGTTCACATCCCTTGCAGCGGCCGATGTTTACCTCCGCCACCATTCTCTCTACGTTCAGATCAAGGCAATTGGCCTCCGGGCAGTACATAATGCAGAGGCGGCAGCCTTTCTTTGCGACACATTTTTCTTCGAGAACCTGAGCGACGTTATACATGCCTCTGAGTTCCTTCCTTGCTTACGCGGCGGCCGTCGGAATACCCACGCTGAGCTCGACATTGTTCTTCTCCGCCCATTCCGCGCCAAGCTCGTAGGCTCGTTTGAGCGTGTCGTAGTTCTTCTTGAGCAGCATCTCCTTCTTGGCGAACTTCTTTTTAATCGCTTCGTCCAAGGTCGCCGTTCCGCCAGACGCGACAAACTTCTTCCCGAACCTTTCCTGTAAGGCTTCATCGAGCGCTTTCATGGATACGCATTTGGTGATCCCCGCTACCGACCCGATCATGGTCATGTTGGTGGAGAGTTCCGTTCCGGCGACTTCCAAGGCAATCTGGGTTCCCGGAATGTAGAACAGCGCGACGTTGAGATCTTTCAGCCGCTCGATGTCTTCCTCTGAGAGGAGGGGAACATCCGAATTGATGATGACGACCCCACCCTCTTTAATGCCGGAGTAGAAGGGCATTGTGTAACTCTTGCCCATGGTGATGACTTGCGGGTGGAAAACTTCGATCACGTCTGGAAAGACCAACTCGCCGCGGTCGTAAATCCGCTCCAGGCCAATCCGGCAATAACTCTCCGCCGGGGCCATCCGCTTTTCAGCCCCAAAAAAAGGATTGGAAATGGCAAACTTCCCGTCTTTTGAGGCAGCCATCGCCATCACGTGGGCTGCGGTCACGGCTCCCTGGCCTCCCAGGCCGGACATCCTGATGTTGATTCGCCTCTTAATCATGGCCCAATCCTCCTCACCCTTTGTGCTGGTCGGCTGCTGGAACCTAGGCCTCCTGTGAAGCCAACTGCTTCTTGGCAGCCGCCTTTTTTTCCTTTTCCTTCGCTGCGATTTCCGTTAACAGTTCCTTGGCCTCGTCGCTGATGTACTCTTTGTAGGCAAACCGCTCCGTCGGTTTCTCTGAGTCCCGCATCTCCTGCAACCCCTCCATGCTGTTCTTTCCGATCTCCAAGATGCAAGGGGTATAGAGTTGGAGGTAGGTGGGACCAATTTCCCTGGCGACATGGACGGCGTTCCTGATGACCTTTTCCACCAAGGATGGTTTACTCACCGTGCAGTTGACGACATAGTGACAGCCAGATTCCCTGGCAATTTCAGGGAGCCGAACCTTCTCGAAGGTTTTGCCCACCGGCGCCATCTTGGCGACGAAGCCTTTTTGCATCAGACCGCTCTCCTGACCGCCGGTATTGGCGTAGAGCTCATTGTCGAAGCAAATGGTGGTGAACTTCTCTTGACGAAACCAAGCCTGCAGTGTCATGTCCAGTCCGATATCCACCGTCGCACCATCCCCAGCGAGTACGACTACATCTTTTGTCCTCCCGGGGAAGCGGACAGTGAGTGCGCGCTTCAAGCCTGACGCGATCGCATTTTGGTTTCCAAACAACGAGTGGATATTATGGACCGCCACGTGCGGAAAAACCAGACTCGTACAGCCTGTGGAGCCCACCATCACGGTGTCTTCCGGGTTCGGCAAGGATGCCAGGATGTACCGAAAGGCCATCGATTCCGGACATCCGGCGCAGAGCGAATGTTCCTCGATCAATTCCTTTGAGGTTCCGATGTCCTTCCAGCCTCGCCCTTCGTTTCCATAGGTGGCCTTGGTCACAAGGTCTTGGTACTCGGGGGGCATAATGTCGTAAAACTCAGGCGCGATTTTGATCCGTTCTTTGCTCATCAAGGCCTCCTCTTCACACTCCCGCGTGTGACCAACATTCGTAAATTCGTAGTGCTTCTTTTCTTAAACGATCCATTTCGACCATCACCCTCCTCGTCCTGCCAAGGCAGCAGACTTCATTCCGAGCGCGGCTTTGATCTCCGCCGCAACGATTTCCGGGGGCATGGTCATGCCGCCGCACACATGCGGTGCGGCCACGACGCGGTCGCTGTTGGGGATGGTGGCCTTGATTTCTCGTGCCAGCCACCCCGTGACGTTGAACTCCGGGACGATGATGTGTTTTGCATTTTTCGTCGCCTCGCGAATCTCTTCACCAGGCCAGGGCCGGAGAGTCTTGACCTTCACCAACCCTACGCGGATGCCTTCGTCCTCCAGCAGGCGTATCGCCTCACGACCCTGCGACACGGCTGTCCCCGAGGCCACTATAATGACCTCAGCATCGGTATTTTCAGTTTCGATGAGCCCATCCAACCAATAAATGGAATGCTTACGAGACCGTTCCACGGCCGCCCAGACTTCTTGCTGCCAGCTGGCATGGGTCGCATAGCTGATGTAGTTGCTCTTCATCACAAAGGGATCACGCATCATGCGGACCGGCGGGCACTCCATATCCATACAGGGAACCGGGGACCGATAGGGGTCATAGGGGGGCAAGCACATGTCGACCGGGGTGAGGTTCACCACATCCTTGGTGTGGGTCACAAAAAAACCATCGCAACACAGGGCCAGAGGCAAGTGGACGTCCGGTTCCTCCGAGACGATGTAGCCCTTCATAATCCAATCGTAGAAATCCTGGGCTGTCTCTGCGTGCCACACCAACATCCCGGTTTGCATCAAGTAGGAGATTTCTAAGGTATCGGGCTGAATGGACAGCGGGGAATTGATGCCACGGCAGGTCACGATACATTGGATCGGCAGTCTGGAGCCAGCCCACATCGGGAAGTTTTCCATGGCGCGCATGGTCCCTGGCCCTGCGGTGGTGGTGAATACTCGGGCGCCTCCAAACGCAGCCCCTGCACACTCAGACATCACGGCGAACTCACTCTCCCCACGGAAATAATCTCCGATGTAGCCCTCCGCAAACAATTCGCCAATCAGAGCGGCCGCCTCACTCTGAGGCGTGATCGGATAGGCGATCATGACGTCGACGCTCGCTCGACGGATCGCTTCTTTGATCACCTCACTGCCAGTGAAAAAGCAGGGACTCCGTTCGGCCTCAAACATCATATGTGCCGGATCAGTAAAGACCTGGTCTTTCTTGTTCTTGGTCCCGATGATTGATTTCGTGTCCATAGGATTCGGCCTCCTGTTCGCTGGCGGCCCCCTTCGCAGCGAGTGGGGTGCCCGTCAGGCTTGGATCATGCGATTAATTCGACGATCCTTTTCTCTGTACAGTTTCAGACACTTTCACGGTGCCTTTTAGTTTGCGCACCCACTCGGCCAACCGCGTGATTTTTTCAACCGAGGCGTCACGAAAGGACAACATCGCGTCTTCGTGGCCCGCCTGCGCACACATGGCAATGGTATAGCAGGAGGTTCCGCCTCGAATGATCTTGAGAGAAAGATTGGCTTGATGGCAATGGACTCCCACGAACATGCAGCAGTCGATCTTGTTGTGCCAAATAGTGAGATTGGGATGGTTGGGGTTAATTTCTACTTCGGGGTTGATCTTAGGATACTTCGGCCGGTAATCAGGCATGGGGATGAGCATCGCTTGCTGCTGCGGGGTGACACATTCTTTGAGTGTTTCGTATAGCTTGCGAATTGCGGTCGCCTTCTTGGCCGCTTTTTCGTTCCACGCCCATAAGACAAGGGGGCCGGGAAAAATGGTTGGAACTTTGGCCATCAGGAACTGCTTGGCAGCTTCTTCATACGCCTGTTCTTCTGGGACGATGGTTCCGTTGATATGCGCTTCCCCTGGGTTGGGGAGCCGGATACCCATCGAGGCTGCGGCAGGGGGCAGGAAATGTTCGGGGCCTGGCAACACTTTGTATTGGTTCATTTTTTTAGTTCTCGCAGGGTCTCGTTAGGAAACTCATTCGATCCTTTTGGAGGGGGCTCTGGCCGTTGTGTAGACCCCCACTGATCTGGACCAACCTAGAACCAGGGTACTCATCTAAGGCTCTGTCACTCTATGCTTTTTCCGCTCCCTGTGCAAGTTCGCAGAAGGCCCACATGAGGCTAATTAATGGGCTACAGAACCCCGCGACTCTAGGCCTTTGGAACTAAGCCTAAGTGGGCGATTTCCTTAAGTCCTTCGCTGAGTTGCACGATCCAGTATAGCGGCAGAGAGTAAGTGTTGTCAACGAGTTGGAGAGAGGAGTCAGCCCATCTTTTGAGCTGAATTCAGAGGAGAATAAGGTTTAGGACCTTGCGAGCCCCAGACACCCGGTCGCCGCTACGTATACGGCATCCCCGGCCTTAGGGACACAGTTTGTCCTGTGCAGCCGGGGGCTCCTTGGGGTACACCTGCATAAACGGATGGATTTCCACCCGCTCGAACACTTCATGGATTGTGTAGGGGTCCTCCCTGGCTATGTTCTGGGCTTCTTCGATGGAATCGGCTTCGAGCACGATGAGGCTTCCTGTCTTGTCGGTGAGAGGGCCGGCAAGAATTATCCGCCCTTGGGTATATAAGATTTCAATTCTTTCCAAGTGCGCAGGCCGGTGAAGTTTCCGTCTCGCTTCACCATCTGGTCCATCAAAGCCGAGAATCACGAATTTCATACAGGGTTGCCGGGAGGAGAGGCCAGGTCCCACTGACGGTTTTGGCAGGTTGGAGGAGTGATCACCATCATGGAACCCGTGGCATACCTGAATCAGCAGTTCTCTGTTTCTAATCGCTGCCTGTCGCTGTATCCACTGTCTACTTCATGCCACCATCGAATCTCCGATTCCCCGTACCTCCAACACAGGTACACGACGCGACCCTCCATGAGGTGAGGAAAATCGCAAAGGCCCATGTCAAGATCCTTTACGTGGACCCCCAATTCCTGGATTTCATTCAGTTGATGGGTGATATCCTCGAGCGCTCGAATATAATGGGGTCCCGCACAGCTCCCTCCGCCGAGTTGGGCTTTGGAGCTCGCTTTCTTGATTTCTGGCTTCGTCCTAATGAGGACGGCCTTGCCGCGTCGGACGGCCGTCAGATGTTCTTCCAATTGGGGGATGAGCTGATTCGCTTCAGGAAGACTAAAAATTCTGTCCAAGGCAGATCCTTACTAATTTTTCAGAGCGGCTCGTGTATTTGTCTGCTCATGTCTTCTTCGTTTTGTTTAACATAAACGGGTGGGGGGCGCAATCAAGCGGCACCCAGAAAAAGAGCCCCCACATGGTCGCGATGGTTGCTGGCTCGCTAAGGGGCGGGCGCCTTGGAACCGCCCTTCTTGCCGGCAGGGAAGGAAGAGGAAAAAGAGGGTCAAGCCTATTGACAAGATGGTTGTTCGGGGATAGTATTAATTTTGCCTGTAATTCTAAATCTCTCCAGAATCACCTAGACTGTACGTCTACCTCTGTACAGCCTCTCGGAGCGGATCTCGAACTAAATAACGCGCTACAAAGACTGACATATCTCAGGAAGGGTGGTCCATTCCCTTCTGTCATCCAGCAAAGGGCGGACCCCAGAGAAGAATAACCCTAGAGCACCAAATTGAAGACGTAATCCTTCGCGGACAACCTCTCCAGACACACAATCGCCTTCGACATCTCGAACATGTTTAGACAACATCGTCGCTCGTCCCCGCAGTGGAGTAGAACCTTTCCCAATGGCTGGCTAGCAATACGTAGAGGGAGAATATTATGCATCTTGCCGAACTGAAGCAGAAATCCATTTCAGATTTGAACGACGTCGCCCGTGAGCTCAAAATTGAAGGGGCTCCAAATTTGCGCAAACAGGAGCTCATCTTTGCCATACTGCAAGCCCAAACCGAAAAGAATGGCGTTATTTTCGGCGAAGGGGTACTCGAGACCCTCCCGGACGGATTCGGGTTTCTACGAGCTCCTGATTCCAATTATCTTCCAGGTCCCGACGACATTTACATCTCTCCTTCCCAAATCCGCCGGTTCAATTTGAGAACCGGCGACATCGTTTCCGGTCAGATCAGACCACCCAAGGAGAGTGAGCGGTATTTTGCCCTCCTCAAGGTTGAGAAGGTGAACTTCGAAGAGCCGGACGTGGCTCGGGACAAAATACTGTTTGACAACTTGACCCCACTCTATCCCGAAGAACGAATTAATCTTGAGTTCGATCCGGAGGAGTATTGCACCAGGGTCATGGACTTGACGACGCCGATTGGGAAAGGGCAACGTGGGCTTATTGTTGCGGCGCCGAGAACCGGCAAAACGATGCTCCTTCAAGCCATCGCCCGTGCGATTCTGAAAAATCAACCCGAGGTCATGCTTATTGTGCTCCTGATTGACGAACGGCCCGAGGAAGTCACCGATTGGCAGCGCCAGGTGAAGAAGGCCGAGGTAATCAGTTCCACCTTTGATGAGCCAGCCCAGCGCCACGCTCAGGTGGCCGAGATGGTCCTCGAAAAAGCCAAGCGGCTTGTTGAACATAAGCGAGATGTCGTGATCCTCTTAGACAGCGTCACCAGACTGGCCCGGGCGTATAACACCATTGCCCCTCCCAGCGGAAAAGTGCTGTCCGGCGGCCTGGATTCTAACGCCCTGCAGCGCCCCAAACGGTTTTTTGGGGCGGCTCGGAACATCGAGAACGGGGGAAGCCTGACCATTATGGCCACGGCCCTCGTTGACACGGGGAGCCGGATGGATGACGTGATCTTTGAGGAATTCAAGGGTACAGGCAACATGGAGGTTCACTTGGATCGCCGGCTGGCAGATAAGCGGATTTTCCCTGCGATCGATATCAGTCAGTCGGGGACGAGAAAAGAGGAGCTGCTGGTGGAAAAGGATCGTTTGAACAAAATGTGGATTCTCAGGAAGGTCTTGAGCCCGCTCGGTACCATGGAAGCGATGGAGTTTCTCTTGGACAAGATCTCGGGGACGAAGTCCAATCAAGATTTCTTATTGTCCATGAATCGGTGAACGCCAAGGGAAGCCTACGCTCGATAGGCCTCGTCGGGCCCGCGTGACATGGTGGGAACAAAAGAAGCAACCCTCCTCCTAAAATGGCAAGCGGCAGCAGCTCGGTATGAAGAATTGAATGCACAACTGAGTGATCCTTCCGTCCTCAGCCAGCCAGCCCTAATTCGCAAGCTCAATAAAGAGCGATCAGAACTCGCCGAACTCGCCGAACTCTATTCGTCCTATCAGGATCTGCTGCGCCATATTGACGAAACTGACCATATTCTGAGCGATCCAGCGGTCGAGCCCGACTTGCATAAGCTGGCGAGCGACGAGTCTTTGACTTTGCAGAATCGTCGCAAAGACTTGGAGGATCGTGCCCTTGATCTCCTGGCTCCGAAAGATCCTCTGGACGAGAAAAATACTTTCGTCGAGATCCGAGCAGGAACTGGAGGTGAGGAAGCAGCCTTGTTTGCTGGTGCTCTTGTCCGTATGTACGTCAAATATGCGGAGAGGAAACGGTTACGCGTGGAGATGGTGGAGATGCACGAAACTGGCATGGGAGGATGTAAGGAGGCGGTGCTATTGGTGGAGGGGAACGTCGCCTTCGGACAGTTCAAACATGAAAGCGGGGTCCACCGCGTTCAGCGAGTTCCGGTGACCGAGGCTAGCGGACGCATTCATACCTCGACGGTGACCGTCGCGGTCATGCCCGAAGTTGATGAGGTTGAAATCCAAATCGATCCGAAGGACCTCCGCATTGACACGTTTTGCTCCTCGGGACCCGGGGGGCAAGGAGTGAACACGACCTATTCGGGCGTTCGGATTACGCATCTCCCTACCGGTGTGGTGGTGACCTGCCAAGACGAGCGGTCTCAGTTGAAAAACCGAAACAAGGCGATGAGAACCTTGCGGGCGCGAATTGTGGATGCGGAGCGGGCCAAGCAGGAGGCCGAAATTGCACAAAACCGCAAGGCCCAGGTGGGGTCGGGGGAGCGAAGCGAGAAGATTCGCACCTACAATTTCCCGCAAAACCGCGTCACCGATCACCGCATCAACCTCACCCTGCATAAGCTGGAACAAGTTCTAGATGGAAACTTGGATGAAATTGTCGAGGGCTTGAGGGCAGCTCATGCCGATGCCGTGGCGCTGGAGACCTAATGCAGGCCGGGCCCGTGAGCACTAGAGGTGGCACGCTCGCCGAACTGTCCCAACAGGCTCGGACCCTGCTCGCTAGCGCCGGCGTCGAAAGCGCGGACCAAGAAATCTCCTGGATTCTCCAATCGGCTCTCGACAAAACACCCCTGACCCTGCACCTCGACAGGCACGTCGAACTGTCCCCAGAAGAATGGGACCGCGCGATGGCTCTCTTTTCCCGCCGGGCTCAACGGGAACCGCTTCAATACATTCTGGGTACCCAGGAATTCTGCGGTCTGGAATTTCTGGTGAACTCATCGGTGCTCATTCCTAGGCCCGAAACCGAGTTTGTAGTTAAGGCCATACTTCAATATACTCGCGCCTGGTCGAACCCACTCATCGCGGATATCGGAACCGGGTCCGGATGTATAGCCGTCTCCCTCGCGGCGGCCTTACCGGAGGCTGAGGTGTACGCAATTGACCTTTCTGAATCCGCCCTCCAGGTCGCACACAGGAATGTATGGCGACACGGGGTGCAGGATCGAGTGACCTTGCTTGCGGGCAATCTATTTGGTCCCCTTCGGGAAAGCGAGCTTGAGGGTCGCTGTACAGCCATTGTGTCGAACCCTCCCTATATTGCAGCCTCTGAGTGGAATGGTCTTCAGCCAGAGGTCGGTATGTTCGAGCCGAGGATGGCTTTGGCTGGCGGCGCTGATGGCATGGTTGTGCTCCGCCGTCTTATCTCTGAGGCCGGCTTCTATCTGAAGCCCGGCGGGCTTCTTGCCTTGGAGGTTGGTCAGGGTCAGGCCGGTAAGGTCAAGGCCTTCGGGTCCCGGCTGCCGGAGTACGAAGAGATCTGGACGCAACGTGATCAAGCGGGACTTGAACGAGTCGTCTGCTTTAAGCTGAGGCAGTAAGTTCTCACCCATTTATGGATCGAATTCACCTCACTGGTGGGAAGCGTCTCCACGGGACGGTCAGGGTCGGCGGAGCGAAGAACGCGGCCCTTCCGATCTTGGCTTCTACAATTCTCGGTGGAACAGAGTGCGTCCTATCGAACATGCCTGCGGTAATGGATGTGAGGACCATGGGGAAGGTATTGCGCGTCTTTGGCGCCATGGTTCATGCAGATGGATGTCAGATCTCTGTGGGGACAGAACGCCTTCATTCTGCGGAAGCTCCCTACGACCTGGTCAAGACCATGCGCGCCTCGATTCTCGTTCTAGGGCCGCTGTTGGCTCGATATGGCGAAGCAAAGGTGTCGCTTCCTGGGGGCTGCGCGATTGGGTCAAGGCCGGTGAATTTGCATCTTGCCGGCCTTGAAAAGCTGGGCGCTGAAGTCCAGATCGAGCATGGATATATTAAGGCGAGGGCCAGGCGGCTGCGCGGGAATCGGCTCTATCTGGATACCCCTACCGTGACGGGGACTGAGAATTTGATGATGGCAGCGTGTCTAGCGGACGGGACCACAGTCATTGAAAATGCCGCCAAAGAACCAGAGGTTGTTGATCTGGCTGAATTTTTGATAAAACGGGGGGGCAGAATTCATGGGGCGGGATCTGATCTGATCACGATTGAAGGAGTTTCCGGTTTGCGAGGGGCTGACCATGAGGTCATCCCTGACCGAATTGAGGCTGGGACCTATCTTGTCGCAGCGGCTGCCACGGGGGGAGATGTGACGGTGGAACGTTGTGTGCCGGGACATTTAGAATCCGTCACGACGAAACTGCGCGAAGCGGGCGCAGAAGTCACGGAAGGAAAGGAGTGGGTTCGGTTAAGAGCCCCACAGAGACTCAAGGGGGTCGATATTAAGACCTTTCCTTACCCTGGCTTTCCAACGGACATGCAAGCCCAAATGATGGCAGTGATGTGTATCGCTCATGGCACGAGCGTCATCACGGAATCGATTTTTGAGGGTCGATTAATGCATGTGCTCGAGCTGCAACGCATGGGAGCCGATATCCGAGTGGAAGGTCGTCACGCCGTGGTTCATGGTCAGGAGCGGCTGACGGGCGCCCCAGTGATGGCTTCCGATTTACGGGCCAGTGCCGGCCTCATCATCGCAGGGCTTGGGGCCGAAGGGGACACCGAGATTTCACGCGTGTACCATCTCGATCGAGGCTACGAGAAGATGGAAGAAAAGCTGACTGGTCTTGGCGCGTTGATTCGGCGTATAAAGAGTGCTCCCGTGGTTCCTAAAGGTGAATGACCTTATGCTCACGATTGCGCTGTCCAAGGGCAAACTCTTAGGGCCAACCCTCAAACGATTAGGAGAGGCCGGGTATGACTGTGCCGGTCTCAAGGCCGATAGCCGACGGCTTGTGTTTCCCTGCTCCGATGGTGAGACCACCCTGCTGATCGTCAGGCCCAGCGACGTACCGACCTATGTCGAATACGGCGCCGCCGATGCTGGGGTGGTAGGGAAAGATGTTCTCTTGGAACAGGATCGCGATGTCTACGAGCCATTGGACTTAGGATTTGGACACTGCCGAATTTCGGTTGCTGCCTTGAAGGGTCGCGAAGTCCCGGATCGATTTTCCTCTAAAATCCGCGTTGCGACGAAGTATCCGAACATCACCGAACGATATTTCAACCAACAGGGGATGGTGGTCGAAATCATTAAGCTCTACGGGTCCATTGAATTGGCTCCCACGGTCGGGTTGGCCGACCGGGTCGTCGATTTGGTGTCGACAGGCAGAACCCTCAAAGAAAACAGCCTGGTGGAGGTGAACGTGATTGCCGAATCCACGGCTCGGTTCATCGTCAATCGCGCGAGCCTGAAGATGAAGCACAAGGCTCTGACTGCATTGATCGATCGCCTCAAAGGTGGCACAGGCCGCGGTGTATCGAGGAACGGGCATGCAGAGTCCTCCCCCGCGAATCGACCCGCCGTTGGGCGAGGCCTCCAAGGCGGAGAGGCCGGTGGGGCAGGATGAAGATCTTGCTGACAAGTGACCGCGCCTTCGACCCGTCACTGAGGCGCATTCTCAACCGGTCCACGCATCAGGCGAGCGGGGTGGAGAATACGGTGAAGACCATCCTGAAGGCTGTCCAGCGAGGGGGGGATGCAGCCCTCGTTCGGTACACCAAGAAGTTCGACAAGCTCTCCATCAAACCGTCCGAATTTCGTATCAGCTCAGAACAGATCAAGGAAGCCTATTATCAAATCAGAAAGGACGAGGGCGACGCCTTGCGCTACGCTGCGCAGCGAATTACGAGCTTTCACGAGCGACAGCGCACCAAGACCTGGATGTACCAGCAAGACGGGGCGACTCTGGGGCAGGTGGTGATGCCCCTCGATGCGGTGGGACTCTATGTGCCAGGCGGAAAGGCTGTCTATCCGTCCTCGGTGTTAATGAACGCGATCCCAGCAAAAGTGGCGGGGGTCAAGAAAATCGTCATGTGCACCCCAATGCCAAGGGGAGGGATTAACCCCTATCTCTTGGTGGCTGCCGACATTGCGGGTGTGGATGAAGTGTATCGAGTAGGGGGCGCCCAAGCCATCGCCGCGATGGCCTTTGGAACCAAGATGATTCCGCGAGTCGACAAAATTGTGGGGCCGGGAAATGTCTACGTCGCCACTGCGAAGCGACTGCTGTTTGGGACGGTCGGAATCGACATGATCGCGGGCCCAAGTGAGCTCCTGGTTATCGCGGACGAGAGCGCCAATCCGTCATACGTTGCTGCCGATCTCCTCTGTGAAGCGGAACACGACGAGGAAGCGAGGGTGTTTTTGGTCACCACCTCCCATCGTTTAGCTAAGCAAGTCGTTCATCTGATAAAGGAGCGAATGAGGAAATTGACGCGAGAGAAGATTCTCTCAAAGTCGATCGGCCGTCATGCCGTTGCCTTTGTCGTGGCGAGCATGGCGGAGGCCATCGACCTGGCCAACGAAATCGCCCCAGAGCATTTGGCGCTTTCGCTGGATCGCCCGTTTGACTACCTGGAGAAGATTCGGCATGCGGGGGCATTATTTCTGGGCAAGTATACCCCACCGGCCGTGGCCGACTACACGGCGGGACCGAATCATGTTCTTCCGACTGGAGGGACGGCCAGGTTCTTTTCACCCTTGGGGTTTGATGATTATGTAAAAAGGAGCAATATCGTGGCCTACAGCAAAGAAGAGCTCGCCAAAGCGAAAGACCACATCGCCCGGCTGGCTTCTATGGAAGGGCTGGATGCACACGGGGAGTCCTCCCGGAGTAGGTTCTCATGAAGTCTACCCAGCCGCCTCGTCGGGCCAGAATCGAACGGTCGACCACAGAGACCCAAGTCAGCGTCGAGCTTGTCTTGGATGGAAATGGTCAGGGCCAGATTCATACAACCATCCCCTTTCTAGACCACATGCTCACGCTGCTGGCCAAGCATGGCTTTTTCGACCTGACCGTCGACGCGAAGGGAGATACCGATATCGACGACCATCACACGGTGGAGGACATTGGAATCGTCATGGGACAAGCGCTCAAGCAGGCACTCGGGAGCAAGGCGGGTATTCGACGGATGGGATGGGCCTCGGTCCCGCTGGACGAGACACTTGCTCAGGTGACGATCGATTTGAGCGGGCGGCCCTACTTGGTGTATCGAGTCAAATTGGGTCAGGCCCGGATCAAGACCTTCGATCTTGGTCTCTTTGAGGATTTCTTCCAAGCCTTTGTCAGCCATGCAGCATTGAATCTGCATGTCAACGTGCTCTACGGGCGGAACCCGCACCACATCATGGAGGCCCTGTTTAAGGCCTTGGCAAAGGCGTTGGACCAGGCCACCGCGTTGGACGAACGGGTACAAGGAGTGCCGTCCACTAAAGGC
>JBFJQA010000010.1:0-33500 GCA_041616875.1 Nitrospiraceae bacterium
ACCTGCGAGCGGAAGACGAGAAAGTCAAGATCGAGAAGGTAGAGGTCAGACTGACTGATCACGGTCCCGTCGTCCTCCTCCAGGCCCAGAGTCATACCATCCCAATTTTTGTGGACCAGACGGTAGCCGGCTCGATCCACGCGGCACTCACCGGGGTAAGGCTGCAGCGGCCTCTCTCCCATGACCTGATGCACTCTATCCTCGAAGCGTTCGACGGCAAGGTGATGAAAACGGAGATCACGCTGAAGGATGGAATCTATTACGGAGCGTTGACTGTTGAGGTGCAAGGTGCTGAAAAGGTGTTCGATAGTCGATCTTCGGACTCCATCGCCCTGGCGATACACTTCAAGGCGCCGATTCTTGTCAGCCATGAGTTGCTGGAGACAGCCGGAAAATCGAAGATCTTGGAACTGGAGGCTCCGACCGAGACCTTGTAGATTCCTCCTGGGTCGTTTTTGGCTTTGCGTGCGCGTGTCAATCAGTGGGCGGCGCAGTCACCTTAGATCCTCATAGCGTCCTTCACCTGTTCCAACGTCTCCCCCGCCACTCCCGCTGCCCGCTTGCTCCCCTCTTGGACGATCTCCTCGACCTGCTCTGGCGTCTTCATGAGTGTGGTTCGGGTGTCCCACACAGGCTGTAGTCGCTCGACCATGGCATCAGCCACCTGTTTTTTGCAGTCGATGCACCCGATGGCTGCCGTGCGGCAGTCACGGTCCACTTGCGCGATGACTGTGGCTTCAGAATAGATCTTGTGGAAGTCGTAGACCGGGCAAATGTCCGGGTTCCCGGGGTCGGTCCGTCGGACTCGAGCTGGATCGGTCACCATCGTCTTCAGTTTCTGGCGCACCACGGGCTCGGGGTCCGAAAGGTTGATCGTGTTCCCGTAGCTCTTGCTCATTTTCCGCCCGTCCGTTCCCAGGACCTTAGGGAATTTCGTGAGGTGCTCCTGAGGCTCAGGGAACACGGGCTTGTACAAGCTGTTAAACCGGCGAGCAAGTTCTCGAGTGAGTTCCAAGTGAGGCAGTTGGTCTTTTCCAACGGGCACAAAGTCGGGTTTGTAGATCAGGATGTCTGCCGCCTGGAGCACCGGATATCCGAGAAACCCGTAGGTGCTAAGATCGCGCTCCTTGATCTCTGCTTGCTTCTCCTTGTACGTGGGGTTTCGCTCGAGCCAAGGAATTGGCACGATCATCGACAGCAACAGATGAAGCACGGCGTGGGCCGGGATTCGTGACTGAATGAACACGGTCGCCCGTTGGGGGTCGATTCCTGCCGCCAACCAATCGATGAGCATCTCTCTGGTGAATTCCTTGATCCGACTGGTGTCGGCGTATCCCGTTGACAAGGCGTGCCAGTCGGCGATGAAGAAGAAGCTGTCGTATTCGTCCTGCAAGGTCTTCCAGTTTTCCAGGGCGCCAAGCCAATTGCCGAGGTGGAGCAGCCCGTTGGGTTGCATCCCGCTCAAGACACGTTTTCTGTTCCGGGGGTTCGTCATTGCAACACCAGCGTCTGCGAGAGAATCGCTCCAACAACCAGAGGAACGAAGGTCCCAATAATAGTTCGAATGACATGAATGTGGGGATCGAGCATGATCAGGCCTACTAAAATCAGCATGCCGTAGGGTTCAAGTCGGCTGAGTATCAGGGCAGAGCTTGGCGGCAGCAGGCTCGTGAGCACTCGTCCTCCATCCAGTGGTGGAATCGGAATCAAATTGAACACCATCAACAAGATGTTGATGAAGACCGAATAGAGCGCCATTGCCGCGAGAGGCAATAAGACCATCTCGAGGAGGCTGCCGCGAGGGGTGACCCCCGGCTGGGGTGGCCAATATTCCCGCAACCCGGGATCGATGAAAAACAAGAAGCTCAGTATGACAGCGCTTCCAATTGCGAGCAGGAGGTTCATCGCCGGGCCTGCCGCGGCAACGAGCGCCATGTCTCGACGAGGGTTATGGAGTCGCGACGGGTTGACTGGAACTGGTCTCGCCCAGCCGATGAAAAACCCTCCCGGGAGAATCAAGCACATCAGGGGGACGATGATCGTCCCGAATGGATCAATGTGCACCATGGGATTCAGCGTCAGGCGCCCAGCCAGCTTGGCTGTGGGGTCTCCGTACCGATGCGCCACCCATCCATGCGCATATTCATGGAACACCATGGCCAAGAGAAGAGGCAAGGCCATGTAGGAAATGGTGTGGAGGATGTGTGACAGTGAGTTCATGGGGCTGGCTCGAGAAGTTGAACCGGTTGCTCGGCGGGCATGATTTTTCCTTGTCGCACCTGAAGCACAAACAGTCGACGATTCAGGATTCCCCGGGCATCAAACCGTGCCGTGCCTCCCAGCGCGGGTAGATCCTGTCCGTTCACCATTTTCTCACGAACTTCCCTTGCTGAGGTCGCCCCGCGCCGCACGGCGTCCAGTACGAGTGACGTGGCATCATAGGCTTGGGCGGCAAAGGGAGAAGGATCCCGCTGGTACTGCCGCCGGTAACGGCCGATAAAATCCTGAATGTCAGGAGCGAGACTGTCCAGATAGAAGCCATCCACGAAGACGCTGCCGTCGATAGAACGGTCGACCAAGCGCAGGAGGGCCGGGGAATTCCAGCCGTTGGTCCCCAGGAGGGGAGTTTTGATATCGAAAAATACGAGCTGGGCTGTGATCAGGGCCACTTCCCTGGCCCTGCCAGGGATAAAAATCGCGTCAAAGCCTGGAGTGTAGATGACACGAGGCTCACCGTCTTCTATCTTGGTTTCGGTGAGAATCCCGTCGCGCGCGAGATCCTCGGCCTTGAGTCGTTTGATCTGAGGGCCAAAATCCGTATCCTTCTCACGATACAATTCCACCGCAATAATTTCCCCTCCTCGTTGACGAACCTCCTGACTAAACAGACGAGTGAGCTCTCGGCCGTAGACCGTATCAGGATACAGAATGCAAAAGCGATGGTGCCCCAACTGAGACATGGCATACTCCGCAATTCGTCTTGTCTGGAGCCAATAGGTTAGCGCAGTGCTGAAGACGAAATTTCCCAAGAGCCGAACATTCTGCAGGGTCGCTGACGGCGTGAAAAAGGGAGTTTCAGTCCGTTCAGCGAGTTCAGCGAGTGTCTGTACCTCGCGTGATTCCATTGGACCAATGACCGCAATCGGTCGAAAGTCGTCGATTAACTCATACAATTCAGAGCGGAGGTAGACCTTGTTGGTTGCCGTATCCTTCACAGCCAGGGCAATGGAGGGAAGGTTTAGAACTTCCCTCCCTTTATCCAATGCGAGCTGAATGCCACGTAAGGACTCTGTCCCAAACGAGCTGAGCCTTCCGGAGAGGGGCAACAACGCGACGATGACATGCTGAGCTTCCCGTAATTGAGTAGTAAATGATCGGAGCGTTTCCGATGCGGTGGTCGCATAGTCATGGTTAGGAAACCGCTTCAGGAACAGACGCAGGTGTCGTTCCGCCAGATGTTGTTCCTTGCGAGAAAGCTCAAGGTCAACCAGACGGATCAAGGCGAGGTCACCCGGAAACTCGGAGCGGTAGCTGTCCCGCACCCGGAGCAAGGTTTTCCTGTCCAGTTTTTCCATGACCAAACCCCGAATACGATCCCGCGACACCCCTCGTTGATCCTCGGGCGCCAACCTCATCTCCTCCAGCCAGGCTTGGATGGCCCTGAGGTAGTCGCCCTTGCGTGTGAGCAGTTCCCCCGTCAGGGTTAGTGCTTCGCGCCTCGATTGAGTGTCCGGCGCCAAACTTCGAACCTCCGAGAGCAGGGGGAGAGCCTGGTCTAAATGTCCGAGATCTGCATGAGCCGAAGCCAACAGGATGCGCGCGCGATACACCAAATCGGACTTCGGGAACTCCTTGAGGATGCGTTCGAGATAGGGGATGGCCTCTTCCTGGCGCTGTGTGCTCAGGAGAGCTGAGCCGACGAGGAGGTAGGCTTCGTCCGCGTAGCGAGAACTGGGAGATGCACGAATGAATTCCTTCAGTTTTGGAATCGCGGTTTCTGCTTGCTGGCTTTCAATCAATCGTTTGGCTTCGGCGAGGGTCGGATGTTGTCTCCTGGTGGGTCGGGTGGAGGCTGCGGTTGGAGCGAGAGGCGTCGATGTCAGGGCGAAGGAGAGCGGGAGAAGATGGGGCGACAGATCATACCCCCCCGTTTGAAAAACGAGGAGGGAGAGGCCAAACGCAAGCCTGAAACGCGCAAAATGCCTGGGATGTTCTGAAGGAACCATGGTGACGTCGTCATGACGATGATGGCCAAAAAATGAAGATTTTTACTATAGAAACCCGCTATTCCAATGTCAAGGTGAGGTTGAGGTGGTAAGAACGACTGTCTTCGTTGTGTTCCTGGTTGTTGTTCGCTATAGTCCCTTCACTCACGCTGCCTCGTACGAGGCACAGAAACTGGGATGTGAGCCTGGGTGATGCAAATTCCGGTTCCCCTGAAAAGGAAGAGGCCGAGCGGACCGCAAACAGGCCACCTCTCCGTCTTGAGTTTAGCGGAGCGATTTCTCGACGAACTTCGGATCGAGGGTGGACTGGCAACAAATACCCTGGAAGCCTATAGACGGGATATCCAGAAACTCCACCGCTTCCTATTCAGAACCACCGGTGAGGATAACGCGGAAGCCCTTACCGAGCAAACGCTTGCCGATTTCCTGCTCCATCTCAGACGGTCAGGCCTCTCCTCAGCCTCCGTAGCCCGGTGCCTTGCTGCACTTCGTGGGTTTTTTAATTTCCTCTGCCGGGAAGGCCTGGCGTGGCCCAGCCCTCTGGCCGACATAGGCACTCCCCAGATTCGGAAACGCTTGCCCAAGACTCTGTCGGAAGGCGAGATGGCGCGTCTTCTCAATTATGAGGGCGGAAACAAGCCCGAAGACCTCAGAGACAGCGCGATGCTGGAACTCCTCTACGCCACAGGCCTCCGAGTCTCGGAGTTAGTGAGGCTGCAGGTGTCCCAGTTGAGTCTGCCCGGAGGGTACCTCACGGCCACAGGAAAAGGCGCCAAACAACGTGTTGTCCCTCTCGGTGATCCGGCGAGGGAGAAGATTCATCGATATCTCACCTTGGGCCGCTCGGTGTTGGCAAAGCGGCTCCCTTCTTCGTACGTGTTTCTCACGCGACGCGGGACCGCGTTGACGCGGCAGGGGTTCTGGAAGTTGCTTCGCGCAAGGGCGCAACGGGCCGGTGTGTTCACCCCCATGTCTCCCCACGTGCTTCGCCATTCCTTTGCCACACACTTGCTGAATAACGGAGCGGATCTTCGGTCTGTGCAAGCGATGCTCGGGCATGTGAATATTGCGACGACGCAGATTTATACACATGTGGAGAGGGAACGACTCAAACGCGTCCACCTCGACTTCTTTCCTCGGAAACGTCGCCGTACTCACCCGGATCACTGAGAAGATTTTTCCTCTCCTCAGGCCTACGGTCAGCCGTAACCCGAGAACTGTTGACAAGGACCTACCGACTTGGTAGCATCCGCAACTGCCTGGTAAGCAGAGTTTTTTGGGCGGATAGCTCAGCTGGGAGAGCGCTGCCCTTACAAGGCAGAGGTCACAGGTTCGATCCCTGTTCCGCCTACCAGTTGCTTGTTAATAGCCTGAGAGTTGCTCCAGAGAAAGAATTTCTCCTCAGGGTTTCCTCTTTCCGCCGATCCCACTACGTTCGGAATGGAGCCTGTGTAGCCGAGAAGAGTCATGTGTCCCGGAGGGGGCCGTCGTTCAGCCAGGTTAGGACGCCAGATTGTCAATCTGGAGGTCGCGGGTTCAAATCCCGTCGGCCCCGCCATTATCCGACACTCTCCTTCACAGATTCAGGTGCTATTATTGATGAGAGACGGTGGTCGCAGTACGAATCTCAATCCTACACCCCTCATAGACCTCATCGTTTTGGAGGAGACGTCTTAAGCGTCCTATGTTTCAACTCGGTCCTCTTGGACTCCTAGGGTCTCTCGGTTCTGTCGCTAAGATCGTTCTTCTGATTCTTTTCCTCTTTTCAGTCATCTCTTGGGTCATTATCCTTTCCAAGTGGCTGATGTTCCGGTCCAGCGATCGAGAGGATAAGAGCTTTCTGACGGCCTATGCCCGGACCCCCGATAATGACGAAATGCGGCGACAAGCCAGACGTCTGTCCGAAAGCCCAAGCGCGGCAGTTTTCTTGGGCATTCTAGATCGGGCGGGAGGTGGGGAGTTGCCTGCGAGGGGCGCGCCCGCTGGGTCCTCCGAGCCAGGTCGTTCGGCCGAAGGTACCCCGCCGGACCGGCACTATCTCGAGCGAATAGTGGCATATATTGTGCAGGGTCAGATATCCAAGCTCGAGCGATACCTGCCTTTTCTGGCCACAACCGGCAACGTCACCCCATTTATCGGGTTGTTGGGGACGGTGATCGGCATTATTGACGCATTTAGGGAGATTGGGCACCAGGGGACCGCCAGCTTGGCGGTTGTAGCTCCAGGGGTGGCGGAGGCGCTCATCGCCACGGCGGCGGGTCTATTCACGGCCATCCCGGCTGTCATCGCCTACAATTATTACCTGACTCGGATTCGCCGGGCTGCTTTTCGGGCGGAGACCTTTAGCGTAGAATTCTTGAACTCCTTTAAAGCAAAGGCTAGGTAAACACCCGATGATGTTCGAGAGCCGGCATCGAAGGTTTCTTGCTGAAATCAATGTGATCCCCCTGGTGGATGTTGTGTTGGTTCTCCTGGTCATTTTCATGGTCACGGCCCCTATGCTCCACCGGGGGCTCGATATCAATCTCCCCACCTCGGGAAGCAATACCATCAAGGCTGAAGAGCGCCTGGTTCTCACCATCGGGCGAGATCAGAAGTTATATCTTGAAAACGACGCGGTCAGCGTTGGCCAGCTCGAACGCCGACTCAAGGCGGCGAGGGACCGAAACGCGGAAGTCTCGGTCTACCTTCGAGCCGATCGGGAAGTCCCCTATGGGACCGTCGTTCAAGTGATGGATGGGGTGAAGCGTTCGGGCATTGAAAAGCTTGGTATGGTGACTGAGCCCTCCGGGGTGGAACGCGTCACGGAAGATCCTCTGCTGAAGAAGAAAAGTCGAAGGCAGAAGAAGTCAAAGTCGTTGTAGTCACGGCGGCTACCGCGCCACTCGCAGAGTGAACGCGGGAGAGAGTTGCTCTCGAGGTGGTCGTGACGCGCAGGCGCTTTTTATGAGTTAAGGGATGACCAGGGCCGGATCCTCCAATTTCCTTGCCCTTACCTTGAATGAGGGATTTCCTTCGCCGGCAAACATTCGGTTCGGGCGATTCTTGATTCTCTCCCTGACTCTTCATTTTTCTCTGTTGTTGATTGCTGAAGGGCTTCGCATTCTTCCGTCTCCTCAACCGGAACTGGTTGCCCACGAGGTGTCTTTGGTCACTCTCTCCCCCTCAACCGCGGTCAAGAAATCCGGACGGAAGACCAAGGTGAAGAAGTCGAGCCCCAAGCCGGCGGCCAAGTCAAAGCCGGTTCCTGCTGTGGCCCAGGCCTCACCGCCGCCTTCGGCGGTGGCGAAGGCTCCGCTACCGACGGTGGCAAAGGCGCAGCCCGTGGCTCCGCCCGTTCCCCAACACCCATTGCCCCCCAAGGCGGTGGTTCGGGCGCCCCTTCCTCTGCCTTCTGTTGCAGGCGAACGTTCCAGTCACGAGGCTCGGAGTCGAGCGGTCGCCCAGCTCGAAAATGCCCTGGGTGGCATTGAGCTGCCGCCCGATACCCCAGAATTCGGTGACCTCGCCTTTACTCCTGACCTGACCCCTCCGCCCAAGGTCCCTGTCCCTACGAGTCCCGTTCCGACGCCTCCACCTCCCAAGGCTCTCGTTGCCCCGCCCGCGCTACCCACGGTCCCAGCTCCAGATAATCAGCGTGCTCAGCAGCCTGCTGAACTTCAAAAAGACATCCGCTCTCTCTTAGACAATCTGAAGGTGCCCGAGGTGCCCCGCACCCTGACAGCTCCCGCGCCACGTTCGCAGACCCGGGTAGCGAAACGGACGCGGAAGTCATCCCTGTCAGGAGCCCTCCAGACTGAGCTTCAGGAGATTGAGCAACGGCTAGAACGTGAACGGAAGAGAAGGCAAAATCTGAAACAGGCACGACAACCCGGGGCCCTCGCAGACCCCTCCCAGAGACAGGCCAGCATAGCTCACAAGGAGTCGAATCTGAGCCAGCCCGCCACGCGGATCCAAGCTGATGGTAAGTCGTTGGAATCAAACGATTATATGGCCAGAGTCCAGTATGAAATCGCACGACATTGGATCGCCCCCCCCCTCGACTCATTCAGCCAATCTTTGGTAGTGGTGGTAAAATTCCGATTGCACCGTTCTGGCACGGTGAGCAATTTGGCGATTGAGGAGACATCGGGAAATGAGTATTACGATCTCGCCGGGAAGCGCGCGGTGTTGGCCGCTGATCCTTTGCCCGTCTTTCCCCCGAGTCTCTCTGATGCCTATCTGGACACCCATTTTACTTTCATGATAGGGGAACAAAAGGGATGAGCAAGGAAAGCGTAGTGGCCATTCTTGGCTGTTTGCTCTTTTTCGCTGTCTTCGTGGGGATCATCGAGTCGGGCGCGGCGGACGTTTATTTGAAGGCGACCAAGCCAGATTTTGAGAAGATCCCGATCGGTGTCTTTGAGTTCCCGTCCGACACCAACGCCAAGTGGTCAGGGTTGCGGGTGCCGGAAATTCTGAAAGCAGATCTTCGGCGCTCACAGATTTTCTCCGTCGCGGACCTTCCCAAGTTAGGCATCAAGGTGCGAAATGTAGATCGCTCTGACCGGGCCTTTTTCACGCAGGCTGTTGAGAGCGGAGTGTCTGTTTTGGTCTGGGGGAACCTTGGTGTGCGCGACACGGACCTTGTGATGGACGGGTATGTCTTCGACGGGTGGAGTCAGGAAGTTGTCGTTGGGAAGCGCTATGTCGGTCCCAGCACGGTGGTCCGTCAGATGGCCCATCGCTTAGCCGATGAGTTGGTCTTTCGGTACACGGGGGAACAGGGAATCGCCCGAACGAAGATCGCATACGTGGCGGAGCACAATGGCGCCCGAGAGTTATATGTCATGGATTATGATGGGCACGATCCCCGGCAGGTGACAGCAGATGGGTTTCTCAACCTTATGCCTCGCTGGTCGCCGGATCGCCGCCATTTGGTGTTCACCTCCTACCGGAGCCGTGGGACCCAAGCGATCACCCTCCTTGAGCTCGCGACGGGCAAGCGGTGGACCATGGTTTCGATCAATGGGCTGAATATCACCCCTGCCTTCTCGCCGGATGGTAGCCACCTCGCTTTTTCCACCAGTGTGGATGGCAATGCGGAGATTTATAAGCTCGATACCCGAACAAAGGCTTTTGACCGCTTGACCACCCATTCAGGGGGGGATTTGTCGCCCTCCTGGTCCCCATCGGGCCAGGAAATAGCCTTTACGTCTGATCGGGGGGGAGGGCCTCAGATATACTTAATGGGTAGGGATGGGTCCAATGTACGACGGCTGACCTTTGAAGGCAGTTACAACGCCGCCCCTGCCTGGTCTCCTCGTGGCACCTGGATTGCCCACGTCTGTCGAACTAATAAACGGCGGTATAAACTTTGCTTGACCAGTCCTGATGGCCGACAACGTCGCCAGATCACGACAGGAAAAAGCATCGACGACTCGCCTGCCTGGTCGCCGGACGGGCGCCATGTGGTCTTCAGTTCGCTGTCAGGTGGCAAGAGTCACCTCTACATGATCAATGTGGATGGGACGGATATGGAGCGTCTCAGCTTTGGGGACGCCCACTTCAGCTCACCTTCATGGTCACCGATATAAAGGATGGGGAACGACGAGAACGTGGCCAGATCTCAGAGTAGGGAACTTCAACAAGGAGTATAATCTATGCGTAAACAATCACTTACAATAGGTCTTGTGGCTGCTTTAGGATTGAGCCTGGCCCTGGCATCGGGCTGTGCAAAAAAGGACATCCAGGCCAGCGCTGGGTCGGAGTTTTCTGAGCCAGGAACGGCCGGGTCTGACCCCAGCGGCTCTCGGACGGGGAGGCTGGGTGGCCAATCTCAGGACGGATTCTCCGAGCAGGATGTTGCGGGAGGTGGATTTGGAAGCGACCCAGGGCAGGAGCCGTTTAGTTCGACAGACCTCGTGCCGGGCGGTCCGGGCGGGGGAGCCAGTGGATCGTCTGGATCTGCCGACAGGGCACCCGGTTCTGACGGGTATCCGGGCATGGGCCCAGGTGGCACTGGGTCGGACGAAGAACCGTTTCCGCCCATTGGGATGGCTGGGGGCGAGACCACGCAAGGTTCTCTGAGCGGGTTTGATCAGATTGATCCGGGCCAGTCTCCGCAGGAGGACCGGATTACTGATGGAACCATGATCGCGAAGGCGGACACCTCTGGTGCTCTCGAATCGGGACTTCGATCGCTCCAAGAGGATCAAGCTGCCATCGCCGTCAAAGGGTTGGAGGATGTATTCTTTGCCTACGACAGTTGGAGAATTTCCGATGAGGCCAAAGACAAGCTCAACCAAGGTGCGGTCTGGCTTAAGGAGAACCCCGGCACACGCGTGACCGTTGAAGGGCATTGCGACGCGCGCGGGTCTCTGGCCTATAATTTGGTTCTCGGAGAAAAACGCGCCAAGTCCGTGCGCAACTATCTCGTCGAACTCGGTGTCTCACCAAGGCAGTTCACAATCGTGTCATATGGGAAGGAGCGACCATTTTGTGTCGACCACGATGACCAATGCTATCAGCTGAATCGCCGTGGTCATATCGTGGTTCGCTGAGAGTCACTGGCGTAGGGGCACGGTCCGGGAACAGTCATCCGTGGCCCCCGTCTCCCTGTGAGTCAGAGCGTACGAATCCGCGTTGAGTGATGGAAGGAGCTTGAAATTGGTGAATGTCGCCGAGTCGAAGGGAGCTGGAAGACGGCAATGTCTGTTGGCAGCTCTCGTGTCCTGCCTGCTCGTTCCGCTGGTGTTGTCAGGCTGTCTCGCACAACATGCCGATGTGAAGCGGATGGGCAGATCCTTCGATCGGAAACTCACGGATCTCGATCAACGCGAGAAAGAACTGGATAAAAGGATCGAAGAGGCCCAACAGCGTATTGACCAGCAGAGTAAAGAGGCGGAGCGATTGGTCAGTGAGGCCAGAGCCAGACTGCGCCATGACATTTCACAACTCCGAGAAGAAAATATCCCCAAGATTCAGGGTCGCCTGGATGAGAGCGACCATCGCGTTGCAAAACTTGCGGAGCATGTGGATAATGTCAGCCACCAGATGCTCAAGCAACAGGCTGGAACGGAGAAAAGACTAGCCAGTGTAGAAACCATTCAGCAGGCAGAACTCGCGAAGCTGAGGTCAGATCAAAGAGAGGTCAGAGCAGTCCTCAAGCAGGTCCAGGAAAGCCTGCGAGAGGATGTGGGGAAGGTTGTGGTTCGCCTGGACGCCTTAGCGCCGACGATTGAGTCCCTGGCCAAGAAGATCGATGTGCGCCTCGAAGAGCAAGATCAGGCTCTTGCCGCCAGCAGTGTAGAGACCGGCAAGCTCGTGAACCAACTTGACGCTCAAGTCAACACGCTGAATGATCGAGTCGCTCAGCTCGGCCGGAGCCTCCCAGAATTCAAGAAGACCTTGGCTGCCTTTGGCGATCGCCTTGTGAAAGAGGATAAAAAGATTGCCGAACTCTCGCTGACGGTGGCGGGTCAGAACGAGGCCATCGGAAAAATGGTCGCGGCTGAAAACACGGCGGTGGCGGCGCACCTGGCAGAACTGAACAAGAAGGTCGATGTCGATATGCGGGCGATGACGACGCATTTAGCTGAAGTCTCTGGAAAAGTGAACGCCGATCTCAAGGTGACCTCCGCCCATCTTGAGAGGGTGAGCCAGAAAGTCGACGCGGATGGCAAAGCGACGGCGGCCCATTTGGCCGAAGTGAACAAGAGTGTGGCCTCGGTGGCCCAGGCGCTCAAGACGATGAGTGCCACGATCTTGGATCGGGTCGAGGCGCAGGACAGTCGCCTGCAAGAGACGGTGAAGGCTGTGGAGAGAGTCACCATTGAGATCAATGCCCTCAACCGTGTGGGCGGTCAGCCTCGCCAGGGTCAGACCCAGAGTTTTCAACCCGTGGAGTCAGGAGAGAAAACCTCCGCTACTCCAGCGGAGTCTACATTGTCCTCGGCTCCCGGTATGCCGTCGAACCGACATGACTCGAAGTCTGCCCAGCCAATGAACGATAGGCTGGCAAGAGAGCGGTATGACCGGATACTGGCCGTCTTTAGGCAGGGAGATCTTGAAGGAGCCCGACAAGGATTTTCAGAATTTCTGGTGACCTATCCTTCCTCTGCCCGAGCCCCCAACGCCCAGTATTGGTTAGCCGAATGTTTTTACGGGAAGCAGCAATACAAGGAAGCGATTGACGCGTTTCAGCGTGTTGAATTCAACTACCCAGATAGCGAAAAGGTGCCCGCTGCAATGCTGAAGAAGGGATATGCGCACCTTGCGTTAAAGGATCGGAGTCAGGCCAAAGCGATCCTAGAACGCGTGGTGCAATCCTATCCTCAAACCCCAGAGGCAGAGAAGGCTGCAGTTCAATTGAATCGGCTCAAGGACGTCCAGTAAATCCTCATGACTTCCCGCCTTCCTTGCGGTGCCCCACTATCTGCCGTCGCCGCGATGACATTCTTGGTGCTAGGGCAAAGCGGCTGCGCCAAACATGCCGACTTTGTTGATCTCCGTCAAGAATTGCGCGTTTCAACGAAGGCGCAGAGGGAAGCCCAAGCTCAAACCCGTCAGCAGCAGGAGTCCCTGGGGAATAGAATTGAGGCCCTGGAGGTCGACCGGGAGTCGGATGAGATCCCAAGGCGGGTTCAAGCCCTATCTGTGCGGCTACAGGAGCTGGAGGAGCGAATGGCTCAGCTCGAAAAGCTGCGACGGAGTCAGCCCGTCCCCCTACCGAGACCGAGTGGTCCATTGGAAGAGGGGCCTGCGCCGTTACCCCCGGCTCCCCGACCGTCCATGCCCGTTCCGGAGTCGACCCTGCCGAACTTGTCTGGAATTACCCCCACGACGGCGTTCAATCTGGCCTACAACGATTACCTGAACGGGAAGTACGAGCTCTCAATAGACGGATTTCGGCGGTTTCTCAAGGACTTTCCGTCCGCCACCTTGGTCCCGAACGCCTATTACTGGCTTGGTGAGTCTTACTATCATACGAATGATTACGTGCGTGCGATGCAAGCCTTCGAGCGAGTCGTCAACCAATACCCCGGGCATGAGAAGGTGCCCTCGGCGTTGTTTAAAATTGGGCTATCGGCGGCTGAGATGGGAGATAGCGCCAAGGCTCGCGGGTACTTTAAACGGGTCATCGAAGACCACTCCACCTCCAACGAAGCTAACCTCGCCAAGAATAAACTCGCTGAGATTCGATGAGGGGAGCCGCTTCCCCACCCCACCACACGCAGGGCGACTCTGGCCGTCAGTGGAAGAGGGCGCACCGATGAGTGGCGCGATTGACACCGGAAAAATCCGTCTCTTGTCCGGCGATGTGATCAGCCGAATCGCCGCCGGCGAAGTCGTGGAGCGGCCGGCTGCTGTGGTCAGGGAGCTCATCGATAACAGTCTTGATGCTGGCAGTACGAAGATCACCATCGAGGTAAAGGACGGAGGAATGTCTCTGATCCGGGTGGTGGACGATGGTGAGGGCATGAGCCAGAAGGATGCGTCGATGGCCTTTCGGCACCATGCCACCAGCAAAGTCGTCTCTGACCAGGACCTCTTGTCAGTCACCACCATGGGCTTCCGAGGTGAGGCCCTGCCCAGCATCGCCTCGGTGTCAAAGGTCCGGCTCATAACTGCCCGTCGAGAGGAGCCGGTCGGTACCCAACTTCTCTTGGCCGGTGGGGAGATTGAACGGGTGGAGGATGTTGCCGCACCCGCTGGTACCCAGGTGGAAGTAAAGGATCTTTTCTACAACACCCCCGCGAGAAAGAAATTTCTCAAAACCATCACCACGGAGTTTTCGCGAATCAGTCAGGCTGTACAACAGGCGAGCCTGCCCCGGCCAGGCGTGCAGTTTCACCTCCGGCACAATGGGCAGGATGTCTTGCATGTTCCGGCTGTCTCTTCGCTACGAGACCGTGTGTCGCAAGTGTACCATCGCCGCTTTGCGGATCAATGCCTAGAATTTCAAGCAGACGGTCCTGCGTGCAAGCTGCAGGGGTACACGATTAACCCCATGTATGCCAGGAGCGGCCGGACCCCGCAGGATCTGTTTGTCAATTGCCGACCGGTTAAGAATGCCACCGTGTCCCACGCCGTCTATGGCGCCTATGAGGCGTCGTTGGCCAAGGGTCGCCATCCGCTCTTCGTTCTCTTCCTTGAGGTGGATCCTGCTCGGTTGGACGTGAACGTCCATCCGACAAAACGCGAAGTCCGGTTCTTGGATCAGGACCTGATTCACCACTCAGTTCGGCAGGCCATCCGGTCCGCCTTGGGCCGACCCGCATCGGAGGCCTCCACGGTCCGTCTTCAGTCTCCGCATCGGGTCGGTCAGCCTGATTCGCCACAGCGTCGATACGATCAGGGTGAGTCCCAGGGGCAGGTCAGCGGGACCCTGCTCAAGGAAAAAGGTGAGGTATATTCGTGGCCACGTCCGGCGTCCCTTGAACCGAGCTCAGGGCAACGCCCAACAGGTCTGAACTCTCAGCCAGCCCTGATCCAAGAGCATCCCTTACCCTTTGAACCCGTCACCCGACCGGAAGTCATTCCGCTAGGGCAAATCGGAAAGACGTTCTTGGTGGCGCAGGTGGGAACCGAATTGCAGGTGGTGGATCAACACACCGCGCATGAGCGCGTTCTATTCGAACGGCTCCGGGGGAAATGGGAAGGCAGCGCCATCGCGTCCCAACCGTTGCTCATCCCGGACCCTATCGATGTTCCCCTACATGAGGCCCAGGTCCTCATGGAGCATTTGTCCGATCTGGAAAAACTAGGTCTGGTCTTGGAGCCTTTTGGTGCGTCATCCTTCTTGCTTCGGGCCGTTCCCGCGTCGTTAGGTCATATCGATCACGAAGCCTTCATACAGGATTTGGTCGAAGATCTCGCTCAATGGAATTCGCTGTCTTCCCTTGAGGCGAGAATCCGGCCTATTCTGGCGACCCTGGCCTGCCACGGCGCGGTCCGGGCCGGTCGAGGAATGGACTTGCCAGAGATCAAGCATTTGATTGAAGATTGGGTCAAGGAGGGTCTGCCCATGACCTGTCCCCATGGTCGGCGTGTTGCCCTGCGTCTTCCCGCAGAGGAATTGGCGAAAATCTTCGGCCGCGCCTAGTGAACTCATCGATGAGAGAATCAGACGATCGCCTAAATAGAAGAGTGGGGGAACTCGCGCCCTTGCTCGTCGTGGTTGGCCCCACGGCAGTAGGGAAAAGCCAGGCAGCGGTCCATCTGGCGAAGGCGCTTGGGACAGAGATCCTCACGGCCGATTCCCGTCAGGTCTATCGTGGCATGGACATCGGTACCGAAAAGCCGCCCCTGCAAGAGCGTCAAGGTGTCCCGCATCGTCTTATCGACCTGGTGGAGCCAGATCAGGCCTTCAACGTCGGGATCTATCGTCAACTCGCACTCACCGAGATTGACCGGGTCCGTCGTCAGGGAAAGATTCCGTTGGTGGTTGGGGGAACGGGTCTCTATGTACGCGCGCTGGTGAGAGGGCTCTGGGACGGACCACCCGCTGACTGGCAGTTTCGCGCGAGGGTGACCGAGGAAGCCCGCCGTCAAGGACCCCACTACCTTCATCAGGAGCTTATGCGAGTTGACCCAGACCTGGCCCGTCGGTTACACCCTCATGACGAGGTAAAGATTATTCGAGGTCTTGAGGTCTATCACCTCTTGGGGTGCTCTCTGTCGAAGCTCCACCACGCTCATGGCTTTCAAGACAAATTATTTTCTCCTCTCATCATTGGGCTTTCCCGAGAACGCGCGGCGCTGTATCGCCGCATCGAGGATCGTGTGGAACTGGAACTCGCCAAAGGATTGGTCCAGGAAACCCAAACCCTGCTCGACAAAGGGCATGGCAGGGAATTGGCCAGCATGAAAGGTTTGGGCTACCGCCAAATTGCCGGATTCCTCGCTCAAGAGTATTCCTTTGAGGAGGCTGTCCGCCGCTTGAAGCGAGATACCAGGCATTTTGCCAAGCGGCAACTGACATGGTTCCGCCAAGAACCCGATATCGAGTGGCTGACCATACAGGAGGGAGCTTCGGCAGAGGAGGTTGCGGGGAGCATTCTGACCAAGGCTACCTCGTATCTTTCAGGGTGGAAAGGCGTCGCGGAATCAGGCCGGAGGGCAATCGGATCGGCCAGAACCCTGTCCGTAGCAAGGTGAAGAGGAAACCAGAGAAGGGGAGCACACCGATGGCAAGATCCGGAATGAAATCCCGGGCGGACATAGGAATGATCGGAGGGAGCGGCTTGTATGAAATGGAGGGGTTAGAGCGGGTAAAGGAGATCAAGGTCGCCACCCCCTTCGGATCGCCGTCAGATGCCGTGATCGTCGGCATTCTGGATGGGGTCCGCGTAGCGTTCCTCGCCCGGCATGGAAGGGGGCATCGAATCAACCCCAGTGAAATTAACTACAGGGCAAATATCTACGCCCTGAAGTCTCTCGGCGTCAAACAGGTGATTTCAGTCAGCGCGGTGGGAAGCATGAAGGAGGGTGTTCGGCCAGGAGAGGTCGTTCTGCCTGACCAGTTTGTGGATCTGACGAAGCGCCGAGCCCCAACATTCTTTGATAAGGGGGTGGTGGCTCACGTGGCCTTTGCCGAACCGATCTGTTCCGTACTCGCCGCGACGCTTCAGAAAGCCGGGCAAGAGGTTGGCGGTGTGATTCACCGAGGCGGCGTGTACCTTTGCATCGAAGGTCCGCAGTTCTCGACCCGGGGTGAGTCCCTCATGTACCGGCAATGGGGGGTCGATGTGATCGGAATGACCAACCTCCCCGAGGCAAAACTCGCCAGGGAAGCGGAGTTATGTTACGCCACGGTTGCGCTAGTCACCGATTATGATTGCTGGCATCAAACTGAGGAGTCCGTGTCGGTTGAGGCGATACTGGCCACTCTTCATCAGAATGTTGAGTTAGCCAAGCGACTTCTTCGAGCGTCTCTGCCTCTCCTGGAGGTACATCCCGCGTGTCATTGCCAGCAGGCCTTAGGCCCGGCTCTGGTCACGTCACCAAAGAATATTTCTAAGGAAACCAGAAGGCGGCTCGACCTATTAATCGGGCGAGTTTTGTCTTTGTCGAAGGGAGTGAAATGAAATGGGAAAATTGCTGGTCGTGGGATCCGTGGCACTCGACACCGTGACGACCCCGTTCGGGGCGGCGAGTGAAGTCCTTGGGGGCTCTGCAACCTATTTTGCCACAGCCGCCAGTTATTTCACGTCGGTGGATCTCATCGCAGTCGTCGGAAAGGACTTCCCCGAACAGCACCTGAGGCTCCTACAAAATCGGGGGATAGACTTAACTGGGCTGGAACGGCGGGATGGTGAAACCTTCCGGTGGAAAGGCGAATATACCCATCAGTTGAACGAGGCCCACACCCTGGACACCCGTTTGAATGTATTCGAGACGTTTAGGCCCAAGATTCCTGAGCAGTATCGATCCCCCGAGATGCTATTCTTGGGAAACATCGATCCGGAGTTGCAACTGGATGTGCTCAATCAAGTGACGCGACCGAAATTGGTGGCCTGTGACACGATGAACTTCTGGATCGATGGGAAGCGAGAAGCCCTGTGGCGCGTATTGGAAAAGGTGGATGTGTTGGTCATCAATGATGGGGAGGCCCGGGCCCTGGGGCAGAATCCCAACCTCGTGCAGGTGGCAAAGGAAACCCTGGCTCGAGGCCCGAAGTACCTCATTGTGAAACGGGGGGAGTACGGGGTGTTGATGTTCAGCCGCGAACATACCTTCGGCGCCCCGGCCTTTCCTCTCGAACAGGTGCTTGATCCGACTGGTGCGGGAGATACCTTTGCAGGTGGGTTCATGGGATACTTGGCCGCAACCGCCAACCTTTCGAATACCTCCCTTCGGCAGGCCATCATTTTCGGAAGTGTCATGGCCTCCTTTACAGTAGAAGCGTTTAGCCTTGACCGTTTACGCAACCTGGATTACAAAGAGATTGAAGCCCGATTCCGTGAATTCAAGGGGCTCACCCATTTTGAGGATCTAACGTGAGAGCCACAATACAAAAGTGCCCCGAGCCGGCGTCCTATGGGTTTGGCTCTACTGTGGCTGTGATTCTTCTCTCGGCCCTGGTCATCCTGAGCCTCACAACAGGCTGCGCCTCAAAAAACACTTCGAAGAAAGCTGATGGGTACTTTCAAGAGGGAGTAGCTCAGCTTGGCACGGACCAGCAGCGAGCCTTTGTGTCATTTCAAAAGGCGGTTCAGGAAAATCCTCGGCACAGGGATGCACACTATCTCCTGGCCCACCTCTATGCAAAACAGGGAAAATTCAAGGAGGCCGAGCAAGAACTTCGAACGGTTCTCGATATCGCCCCCGAGTACTCGGAAGCACATACCTACCTTGGGCAGATTCTCGCTCACATGGGTCGGTGGCGGGAGGCCATGGAGTCATACCGCGCGGCATTGTCGAATCCTCTGTATGGCACCCCGGATCTGGCGCGGTTCCATTTGGGGCGAGCCTTGGCCCAGGAGGGTGATATGCGGGAAGCCATCCGAGCCTACGAGGATGCCCTGCTCGTTCAGCCGCCAAATGTACCTCCGGAGAGGGTTCATCTCGAATTGGGCCGGGCCTACTACAAGCTTGGAGAGGATGAAAAGGCTCGCGAAGCGCTGATCCAAGTCACCGAGTTAGACAAAAGCGGGGAGTATGCCGAGCAAGCGGGGGCGCTCTTGAGCAGGCTCAAGCACTGAGGCGCTATGGAAGCGGTCGGGGAATTTTTTAGACAGGTTAGGGAAACCAAGGGGCTCACCATCGATGAGGTGGCCTCCAAGACGCGGATCCGCACGGACTTCTTAAAGGCGCTCGAAGACGGCAACTTTGCGAAACTGCCCGATCAGGTGTTCGCAAAGGGGTTCGTGCGGACCTACGCCCGGTCCCTTGGTCTTGACGAAGAAGATGCCATTCACCGATTTACTGAGTCCGCCGGGGCCTTCTACGATAAACAGGAAGAGCGAGAACGACTGCGTGTGAGGCAGGCAGAAGATGAACGACGCCGAAGAACCAATCGAAAGACCTTGGTGCTTGGCTTGGGCGTGGCCGTCCTTCTCTTGATCTTGCTCTTGACGAGGGAGCAGTCTTCCATCCTCTTCTCGCGGCCGGCCCCTGTGCCTCCTCCGCTTGCCTTGCAAGAACCGATTCCCATTCTGCCACCTCCAGAAGTGGCCCCGCCTGACGAGGAGGAGACGACGCCGGCCGGGCAGGTCACAACGGGATCGGAGGAGGGGGCTCGGGCCACGCCAGCCGAACCCTTGGTGAGTCCGGCTCCCTCTGCCTCCGTGACACCCGATCGGGTCATGATCCAGGAACCGTCCGGGGTTCAAGCGAACATGCCGGATGATCCGCTGAGTGGGCAAGCCGTCCAAAGCCCCCTGGTCCTTGATCTTGAGGCTTTAGAATTGACGTGGGTCGTCGTGCAAATCGATGGAGGCAGTCCCCACGAGGCCCTGCTGCGGGCCGGTGAACGCGTGACCTGGAAGGGAAACAATCAGTTTACGTTGACACTGGGCAATGCCGGCGGGGTACGGGTTGAATTGAACGGAGAACCCAAGGGGCCTTTCGGCCCGAGCGGTAGTGTCGCTCGGGATATCGTGTTGAAGCTTGAGGGCTGAGACCGGGTTTCTGGCGGCAAAAAGGGGCTCAGAAGTCCCCCACCTTCAATGGTTCTCAGTGCCCAGCGGCCACGCCCCCTGACTGAAAGGATCGTTCTGGTAAGGTCCCGCGAGTCTCGTTTCCTCAGCCCCCCCGTCACGCACCCGGTCACGCTAGCGTTCTGTTCCTCAGTCGACGACGATCGGCCTGTCAAGCGTAGGGCTTCACACCGGCTTCTGTCTTTCCGCACACCTTCCGGGCTTGTCTGCCACGAACATGGCCGTTGACAACTGGCGGCATGCCCTTGACTATGGGGCAGTATGCGCACGAAGGAGGAATCCGGAGCGGTCCCCGCCGGTGGAGATGACCTCGCCCAGCAGGCCATCTCCTATTTGAGGTCTCGTCTTCCCTTCGCACCACGAGTCGGGGTTATCCTCGGGTCGGGCTGGGGGGCCTACGCGGAGCGGCCTCCACTGGCCTTCGCGGAGGCGTACGAGGATATCCCAGGCATGCCTCCTTGTACCATCCAAGGCCATGCAGGCCGTCTCGCACTCACCGACCGCTGCGGACCTCCGGTCGCGCTGCTGCAGGGGCGGATTCATCGATACGAAGGCTACTCACTTGAGGCCGTGACCCGCGCTGTCAGGGTCCTGGCCGCGTTGGGAGTCGACACGCTGGTCTTGACCTGCGCGGCGGGCGGCCTCGGTGACATTCCGGTTGGACATGTGATGGTGGTCGAGGACCACCTCAATGTGATGGGGGATAACCCGTTGATTGGGCGGGGTCTGCCTGGTGCGGTCCCGCGCTTTGTGGAAATGGCTGAGGCCTATGACCCCGGCCTAATAGGGGCAGCCGAAGAAGTTGCACACATCAATGACACCAGAGTTCACCGTGGGGTGTTGGCCTGCGTCGCTGGACCAAGCTACGAGACTCGGGCGGAAGCAGCCATGCTCAGGAAGTTGGGAGCCCATGCCGTGACGATGTCCACGGTCCCGGAGGTCATCGTTGCCAGAGCCTTGCAGCTTCGGGTGTTGGCCTTGGCGTTGATTACCAATCAGGCTGGAGCATCGCCGGAAGGTTCCCGGGGCCACCAAGGGGTTCTCGCTGTCTCTGAGGGGCAAGAAGGCATGATCGGCCGGTTTCTTGATGCCCTCATGAAGAGGCTTGCAATTGGTTTCGAAGAAATCCTAGAATAATCTTGTGATAGACTGAAGCGCTTCCGATTCGTCAACAGCTCCGGTTGACATCCATGGAGGGTCGTTGCTACAGTCCGAACGTTTTACCTGATGAAGAAAATGTTGATACCCCCGGAGCACAACAAAGGAGGAGTGGTGATGCGCCATATTCTGAAGTCGGTTGTCCTATTGTCCGCCGTCTTATTTCTTGGTTCTACCGTTGCCTTAGGTGCGGAGAAGGATCCGCTCAAGCCAAGAGTCCCTGCTGACAAGCGCGGGGATGCGAAGAAAATGAAGAACCCGGTTCCTATGACGAAAGAGAACGTGGCAAAAGGAAAGGCGTTGTATGAAGGGAAGGGCACCTGTTTCAACTGCCACGGGAAGGGTGGTCAGGGTGATGGTCCCGCAGGCGCCGTCCTTAACCCGAGCCCGCGGAACTTCTCGAATTGTAAGTTCCACAAGAAACGGAAAGATGGGGAGCTGTTTTGGGTGATCAAGAATGGAAGTGCTGGAACGGGTATGGTGTCCTTGATTCCATCGGCCATCACCGAGGAAGAAGCCTGGACTATCATCAATTACGAGCGGACGTTCTGCGAGAAGTTCGCGAAGAAAGTGAAATAACCTCAGTTAAAGCTTGTTGGCATGAAAAAAAAGGCAGAGAAGCGGTCGCTTCTCTGCCTTTTTTCTTTCCTGTCCTGAGGGATCCTCCTGCCGGCTTCCGCTTCAACCCTTCGAATCTCAGGCCTGGTCCGCTGCGTCATCAGAGCCCGACACCCTTACGAGGAGGTGGAAAGGCGAATTGAAGGCAAACGAGTCCTTGGTGTACAATAACCCAAAATTTTATGGAAGTTCGCCCAAGAGGAGACAGCTTTCCTCTTGCTCGTGAGCTGGGTGGCGAAACTGCATGCTCTCGTCTGTGACGAGGTCGAGAGCGAGGTTGAGAGATTGCGACGCTAGACGAAAGGATCCTAGCGCGGAAGAGAGACGGTCAATATGAACCTTTGGCATGAATGGGGTTACGCATGATGAGGTTACGGATGGGTGAGTTAAGACGAACCAGCACGGTGATTATTTCGGCCCTCCTGTTTCTCGGCGTGGGTGTGGCGGACCTGGTCATCCCTTCGAATGGGGGAGTGGCAGGAGCCGCGGTTCCACCGTCACTCGCGAAAGGATTTTCGGATATCGTCAAGAAGGTCACCCCGGCCGTCGTCAATATTTCGGTGACCGGTGGCGGTGGTGCGCCGGGGAGGGCACCCCGTCGGCCGCTGCCTCCTGGACCTTTTGGTGAGCCTCCTGCCCCCCCGCCCGCTCCACCACGGCCCCCTGGTCGACCCGAATCGAGTGCGGGCTCTGGAGTGATCGTGAGCTCGGATGGTCACATCGTGACCAACAACCACGTCGTGGAGAATGCCTCTGAGATCAGCGTCACGCTGAGTGACAAGCGGGAGTTTGAAGCCAAGGTGGTGGGAACGGATCCCAAGTCTGATTTGGCGGTGATCAAGATCGAGGCGGAGAACTTGCCGGCTCTCAGTTGGGCCAAATATGAGACACTCCACGTTGGTGATCTGGTCTTGGCCGTCGGGAGTCCCTTCGGCCTGACCTCCACCGTGACCCTGGGGATTATCAGTGCTCTTGGGCGTGGGAATGTGGGTATCGCGGATTACGAGGACTTTATTCAAACCGATGCCGCCATTAATCCAGGAAATTCCGGCGGAGCCCTTGTGAATATCGAGGGTGACTTGATCGGCATCAACACGGCGATCTTCTCGAGAACGGGAGGATCGGAAGGAATTGGGTTTGCGATTCCGAGTAGTATCGCCATCGATATCGTTGATAGTCTGACGAGGACGGGAAAAGTTGTACGAGGGTGGATGGGGATCGCCATTCAAGAGGTCACGCCTGCCCTGGCCAAATCATTTAAGCTCCCCGAACAGAGGCGCGGTGTTCTCATCAGTGACGTGAATGAACAGGGTCCCTCCGCGAAAGCCGGGCTGAAACGCGGGGATGTGATCATCGGATTTGGAGGGAGGCAGGTTGATAGCGTGAGCCAGCTCAGAAATTTGGTCGCGCGCACCAAGGTTGGCCGCGAAACGACGGTCAAAGTGCTGCGCGACGGGCAGGAGGAACTCTTGAACCTTACGATCGGTGAGCGACCGCCCGATGAAATGTTGGCTCGCCGGGCCCCGCCTCCGGAACCAGAAGAACAAGCGACTCCTCCAGATAACGTATTGGCGTCACTACGCGTGCAGGCGCTTGATCCTGAGTCCATGGGGCAACTCAACGTACCCAGTACTACGTCGGGCGTATTGGTCAACCAGGTCGAGCCAGGCAGCGCGGCCGAGGCCGCGGGGCTGCAGCGCGGGGATGTGATCCAGGAAGTCAATCATCAGGTCATCAAGAGTTTGGAGGATTACAAGGAAATTTCGGCGAAGATCCAGAAAGACGAAATGGCGGTCCTGCTCTTGAGCCGGCAGGGGAACAATTTGTTTGTCGCGGTCAACCCCAAGTAGGAACCAGAACAACATCACGCGAGGTGACCGAAAGGGTGAGCGCTCATGGCTGACAGGTCCCGGCTCGACAGAGTTCACAAGTGGCTGCAGGACAAAGTCTTTGCGCCGCTTGAAGACAAGAAGATGCCGGTCATGGAGCATCTCGTTGAGTTCCAGGTCCGGCTCACTCGATCTGTCGTCGTGATCGGCGCGGTCTTTATTGGGGCCTTTTTCTATGCCGACGAGCTTGTGCAATGGCTCCGGGTCCCCCTCCAAAACATGTTTGTCCCCGGGGAGCTGAAATGGGTGCCCACCGATCTCCCCACTATCCCCTTTGTGTTCTTGGCTCCTGCTGAAGCCCTCTGGCAGAATATCAAAGTTGCGGGACTGTTTGCCCTGGTTCTCTCCACACCCTATCTTCTCTGGGAAATTTGGCAGTTTGTCCTGCCGGGCCTGCATGGTCAGGAACGGCGGTTTGCCGGGCCGTTCACGTTGATCAGCACCGTGGCTTTCTATTGTGGCTTGTTGTTCTCCTTTTTCTTCGTGTTGCCCTTTGCACTCAACTTTCTCATCACCTACGGCGTGAACGCGGGATTTATCCCCCAGATCTCCATTGCGCAATATGTGGGGTTTGCGCTCTGGTTCTTGTTGGTCTTCGGACTGATTTTCGAAGTGCCATTGGCTATTACACTGATGGCCAAGCTTGGGTGGGTAGATGCCCCGATGCTGAAGCGGCATCGGAAATGGGCTATCCTGGGGTCCTTTGTTTTTGCCGCGCTCCTTACCCCAACTCCTGACCCGTTTAACCAATGTCTGATGGCCTTCCCCATGTATATTTTCTACGAAGCCGGGATCGTGAGTGCCGGGTTTTTCAACAAGAAGGCCAAAGACGAGAAGAGACCGGATACGGCCCCATCAGAACCGGCGGGGGCAGCTCAAGGTGCGAACGGCCAAGCGATGGCCAAGGTGGCTCGGCCAGTTGGGGATACCGAAAGTGAGTATGTCGGAGTGCCGGGCTCGAAGCGGTAACGGTCCAGGCGATGGTGCGAGTGGCTATTCTGGTCGTGAGCAGCAAGATTCGGTCAGGAACGGAGCCCGATCAGGTCAGGAAGGAATTAGAGCCGATGCTGGAGTCCCTGCCAGCGGCCATCATAGCCTATGAAGTTGTTGAGGATGAGCGAGGCGCCATCGGCGGTGGCTTAGTGAGATTTTGTGATGACCATATGGCCGATGTGGTATTGAGTATTGGCGGTACCGGAGTTCGGCCGACCGACTGGGCTCCGGAGGCGACACGGGACGTGATTGAGAAGGAAATTCCTGGAATTGGCGAAGCCATGCGTCAGGAGAGCCTCAAGAAGGTGAGAACGGGAATGCTATCACGAGGCACCGCTGGGATTCGCGGGAACACGCTGATCGTCAATTTGCCAGGGAGTCCCCGCGGGGCGCGAGAAAACCTCGCGGTGCTCCTGCCGATTCTCGAACACACCGTGGAGAAGATAGTGAAGAGAGGACAGCCTGGGACGCGAAGCGTGATGGGTCAGGAATGAATGCCTTGTCCTTCCGAACACATCACACCTGATTGATCACGAGGGGAGGCGTATGGCGACGGAACTGAAAATCATCCAGCAGCCAGAATCGGACAGCGGTGGGGCTTGCACCTACATGTGGGCTTGCGCCATTTGTGACGAGAACGAGACCTGTCAAAAGGATAAGGAAGGACACAGTCGATGGCTTGTCGCGAAACGGATGGAGCGGATCGAGCACAAGATCTTAGTGATGAGCAACAAGGGTGGGGTGGGGAAGAGTACCGTCACGACTAACCTGGCGGTCAGCCTGGCGCTCAAGGGGTATCACGTCGGGATCTGCGATATGGACATCCACGGTCCCAACATCCCCAAGATGGTCGGTGCGGAGGGGGAAAAGCTCAAGATCAGTACGTCGGGCGGCATCATCCCGTTCCAGGCCTACAATCTCAAGATCGCCTCCATGTCCTTTCTGCTGCAGAATTCAGATGATCCCATCATTTGGCGGGATGCCTATAAATATGAATTCATCAATCAATTGCTCGGCGGGGTGGAGTGGCAGGACCTTAATTTCTTGTTGGTCGATTTGCCACCGGGGACCGGGAATGAATCAGTGACCACAATAGATTTGATCCCCAAGGTGACCGGCTGCGTCATCATCACCACCCCCCAAGAAGTGGCGCTGCTTGATTCGCGAAAATCCGTGACATTTGCGAAAGACAGTGAAATCCCCATTATCGGGATCGTCGAAAACATGAGCGGTCTCGACTGCCCTCACTGTCATCAACAGATTGAGGTGTTCCGAAAAGGCGGTGGGGAGGCGTCCGCCGCGGATATGGGCGTGAACTTTTTGGGCCGCATTCCACTGGATCCGGACGTGGTGACACAATGCGATTTCGGCGAGCCCTTCGCCATGTTTTATTCGGATACACAGACTGCCAATGCCTATCATACGATCGCGAACAAAGTCGACGCGTTTTGCAAACAAAGCGGGTCGTTGTTGCGCGTAACGTCGAAACGGGGATGAAGGCCATCTCAACAGCACCTCGTTCAGAGGAATGATGATGCAGGGACTGACGACACTCCAGGATGCCCAAAAAATTGTTCTCGATGCCGCTCAATCTTTGGGACTGGAGAAGATTGGGTTATTAGAAGCCTTTGGCCGGGTGCTTGGGGAAGACATTATTGCTGCCAGGGACAATCCGCCGTGGGACAACTCGGCCATGGACGGCTTTGCCGTGCGCTGGGAGGATATCCATCAGGCCCACGCGATCACCAAGCCGGTAGAACTCAAGGTCATTGAAGAAGTACCGGCCGGAAAGGCAGCGACGAGGACCGTCGGCCCTGGTCAGGCTATTCGCATCATGACCGGGGCTCCGGTACCAGAAGGTGCTGATACCGTCGTCAAGGTTGAGGACACAGAGCCCACTGCGGAGATGGTTAGAATTTTCAAGGAAGTTGAGCGCGGTGGAAATATCCGCCCCCAGGGGGAGGATGTGAAGAAAGGCGACACCATTATCTCTCATGGCATCCAAATTCGGCCTGCCGAGGCGGGGATGCTGGCCATTTTGGCGAGATCCTTTGTGCTTGTGTATCAACGACCTCGCGTGGCTATTTTATCCACCGGGGATGAACTGGCTGATCTCGATGAACGCTTTGACGAAGACAAAATCATCAATTCCAATAGTTATGGGATCGCGGCCGCGGTCCAGGAGGCAGGGGGGATCCCAATTCTGCTTGGAATTGCCAAGGATCAGCCCGAGGCCTTAAAGGAAAAAATCGCCCACGGACTGAATGCAGACATCCTGGTCTTGTCCGGTGGGGTATCCATGGGAGACTATGACTTCACGAAGGCCGTATTCAAGGACCTTGGGGCCGAAATGAATTTTTGGAAACTAGCCATACGGCCAGGACAACCCCTGGCGTTTGGGAAGATACACGAAAAACTGGCCTTCGGGCTCCCAGGAAACCCAGTCTCGTCTATGGTCACCTTTGAACAGTTGGTGCGTCCGGCCATGTTGAAGATGGGGGGGCACAGAAGCTATGGGCGTCCTGTGGTCCAGGCTGTATTTCAAGAAAAATTTTCCAAGCGTAACGATCGTCGTCATTTCTTGCGCGGGGTGCTCAAACGACAAAACGGCGTCTTGACGGTTCGGGCCACCGGCGACCAGGGGTCAGGGATTCTGACTTCCATGGTCAAGGCCAACGGGCTCATCGACATTCCGGAGGAAGTGGAGCGGTTGAATCCTGGCGACATTGTGAATGTCCAAGTTCTCAGCGGGCAGTTTTGGATTCAGTAACATGAACACCCCCATCCTATGCTTCGTCGGCCGCTCGAATAGTGGAAAGACGACGTTGATTGAACGGTTGATCCCCGAACTGGTGCAGGCCGGATATCGGGTTGCCACTGTGAAGCACGCAGGCCATGGGTTCGACTTGGACACGGAAGGCAAGGACAGTTGGCGGCACAAGCGAGCCGGCGCCAGCGCGGTTCTCGTGTTGTCAAAGGGGAGCCTGGCGATGTTTTCCGATGTCTCAGACGAAATCAAGGTTGAGGAGCTTCGTGATCGATTTCTCGAGGGGACCATCGATCTCATTATCGCAGAAGGATGGAAGAGCGAAGGCTATCCGAAAATTGTCGTGGTCCGCGACCAGGTTGGAGAGGTCCCCGTTTCGCCAGATGGCCTGCTTGCCGTGGTCTCCAATAGACCGATTGACTTGCCCGTGCCGTGCCTGGACTGCGACGACATTCCCGCACTTACTGAGATCATCCTCCGCCACTTTCCCAAACGCACAGGGGCATGATTTTCAAGTCGAAGGCCCTCGTCATCGGGACGGTCATTGCTGGCGCGGTGATTCTTGGGGGAGTCGCCGTTCCGCTGACGGATCACCCTAAGTTCTGTGCCAGTTGTCACACGATCCGGCCTTCATACGAGACCTGGGTCGCCTCCTCACATAAAGCCGTTACCTGCGTCGATTGTCATGTCCGTCCCGGGGTAAAGGGATTTCTTCATGATAAGGCCTGGGCTGGCACGAAGGATGTCTTGATCACGTTCTTCGGGACCCCGAACGAACCACACAATCTTGAGGCGACGGTACACAGTGACGTGTGTCTGAGTTGTCACCGGGCAGTCTTGCGTGTCTCAGAAGTGGCGGCCCGCGATCTACCTTCCCCGGTCAAGGAGGTTGGGTTGGTTATGAGCCACCGAAAGCATATGGAGGCTTTTGCCGAGCGAGGGCAGGGGGAGGGCTGCACCACGTGTCATAGCCAGGTGGTCCATGGGAAGCCGATCAAGGGCTATCCCATTGTTATTCCTCGGGGTCATGTAAAAGCCGACAGCCAACCGTACTATCCAGATTATCCTGAGGGGTCAAAATTGCGGGCCGCCGCGCTCGCCGATTGCTTCCGGTGCCATGACGGAAAAGGCACCCATGAGGGGAAGGTCCTGAGCCAGAAATGTGAAACCTGTCATCTTGAGGATAAAATCCAAGATTTTCTCCTGTTCTAATACAGAGCTGCGTGCACGAACGTGTCACCTTGGCTTGCGAAGCTTCATCGGAAATAACCTGTGAAACCCGATCCCATGCCAGCCCCCATTGTTGAAGTCATACACCTTACTAAACGATTCGGTGACTTCACCGCTGTAGACGACATTTCCTTTTCGATCCATGAAGGTGAAATTCTTGGCCTTCTCGGGCCCAATGGCGCTGGGAAGACGACGACGATCCAAATGATGCTGGGATTGATCACGCCCACCGTGGGGGACATCCACATGTTCGGGCTGGACCTGGCAAAGGATCGAGAGACTATTATGCATCGGGTCAACTTTTCTTCGACCTATATTTCGATGCCCTATTCGTTGACGGTTGAAGAGAATCTACGAGTTGTGGCCAAACTCTATGGATTGGGCCAGGTGCAAAGACGCATTGACGAGGTTGTCAAGCAATTGGAGATGGACGAGTTCCGCCACAAACTCACGCGAAAACTCTCTTCCGGTCAGATGACGAGGTTAACCCTCGCCAAGGCCATTTTGACCGAACCCAGAGTCCTGTTCCTCGATGAGCCGACCGCGAGCCTCGATCCCGATATCGCGAACAAGATCAGGAGCTTTCTCAAGGAGGTGAGAAAGTCCACTGGGCTGACGGTCTTGTATACATCTCATAATATGCAAGAAATGGAACACATGTCCGACCGAATTATTTTTCTTCAGCGTGGGAAAGTTGTTGCGGAGGGGACAGCACAAGAGATCACATCCCGATTCGGAAAGGCGGATTTGGAAGAGGTCTTCCTTCGTATTGCAAGGGAAACATAGCTCAGAGACACAAGGCGAGGGCACGATCGGCAGGCGTGCAAGATGGTCATGGGTGATGAGGGGGAAGATATTTCCAACTGCCACAGGCCTTGTTGAGAACTCATCACGGATCACGCATTACGCGAGTTCCGTGGAGCCTATTGTCTCTCGCCCCGGAACTACAGGCATATGAAGCTTCATCGCGTCAACGCTCTGATTACTCGTCATCTATATTTGTACAGGCGAAGCCTGGCTCGCGTGATGGAGATTTTCTACTGGCCCTTTCTGGATCTTGTGATCTGGGGCTTTATTACCATGTATCTCATGCGGTTTAAGGGAGACCTGCCTGGTGCGGTGGCGTGGTTTCTCGGTGCGCTGATTCTGTGGGATGTCCTCTTCCGTGCGCAACAGGGCATTACCATTACGTTTCTTGAAGAAATTTGGGCTCGAAACCTTTTGAACCTCTTTGGGAGCCCTCTGAAGCCCAGCGAATTCTTGGCGGCAACGATGGTGCTGAGTGTATTTAAAGTGACGGCTGTGTCCATCGTGATGGTGGGCGCCGCATTGATATTTTACGATTATAACGTCTTCAAGATCGGAATCTCCCTAGTGCCCTTCGTGTTCAGTCTCATTATGACCGGGTGGATCATCGGCGTGTTGACTACGTCACTCATCATGCGGTTTGGGCAGGAGGTGGAAGTTCTGGCATGGGGCATGGTGTTTTTGTTTCAGCCGATTTCCTGCGTCTTTTATCCCATGGAGATTCTCCCGTCCTGGCTCCAGAGTATTGCCTGGATGAACCCCGCGGCCCATGTGTTTGAAGGGATGCGCGGAGTCCTTCTCGAGGGGAGCCTGCCACTTGTACACCTGGCTTGGGCTCTTGGGCTTAACCTCGTGTATTTGACGCTGATGGTTGCGTGGTTTCACTATACGTTCAGCGTGTGCAAGGATCAGGGCTTGCTGGTCCGGGTAGGGGAGTGAAGTGACTGGGGGGTGAGCCGCTTGCAGGTCGGCAGTGGCTGCATCTGGCCTCCCATGACGAGCTCCTGTCGAGCCGGGGGTTTTATCTCCGTGTTGGGAGGATGCTCGCGTCGTATGACGAAAGGGCAAGGATACCGCTGTCGTCCCCCGGGATGAAGAGCCCTGCAGCACGACGTCCACATGGGTTATAATTATAATTAGGAAGGTAATGAAGAGTTTAATGCCATCCGTCTGGAAATCAATCGGCTCTGCTGATTGGAAATCCCTCGGGGTTATTTCCCTTCTCGTGGCCATCCTCGTGGGAACCCTTGTCCACGGCTTGTTCACACTTCAGAGTCAAAAATCTAGTTCCTTGGTGATCGACTTGGCAGGCCGTCAGCGCATGCTGCATCAGCGCCATATGCAAGAAATTCTGTTGGCGAAGCAGGGCCTTCCAGCCGATTACCAATACACGCGTCAGATCCTGAGCAGTAGCTTGGACGCCCTGCTCCACGGAGGGGTTGTGGTCTTGACCCTTGGGAAGGATACGACTGTGAACTTGCCTCCCGCCCCATCTGGTCTTATTAGGGATAAGCTCGTGGAGCAGAAACGACTCAGCCAAGAGTTCATCACGCAGACAGACTTCTTCCTCACTGTTCCCGCTGACGGGCCAGGGTACACATCCAAGTTAGACGAACTCCTGGACCTGAACGCCAAACTCTATGAGGTATCCAATGAGGCCGTGAGATGGCTTGATACACAGGCAGAGTCGAACATCACAAGAAGAATTGCGGGCGAGGCTATTGTCCTGCTGGCTGTCGCCTTGTTGGGTGTGGTTTGGGGCAGGCAAGTATGGCAGGCCAATAGACGGCTAGAAAATGAAATCGTGGTGCGCAAGCGGGCGGAGGGGGTGCTGCGGGAAACCGAGGAGACATACAGACAGATACTCGACTCCATTGCGGACATGGTCTTCGTCAAAGAACGAGGGTCACGCCTGGTGTGGGCGAACAAGACCTTCCGGGACTATTACGGCATGCCAATCGAGGAACTCCGGGGCCTGGTCGACGCTCCGTTCAACGAGCCAACCTACACCGAGCGATATCTTCAGGATGACGCGTACGTCTTCGAAACTGGCAAGATCCTTGACGTCCCCGAGGAGCCTGTCACGCGGCATGATGGGAAGGTCAGTCTTTTTCACACCGTGAAGGCCCCGATCCTGGGTAGCGGGGGCCATGTGGTTAGGATGGTGGGAGTGGCGCGGGACATCACCGATCGCAAACAGGCCGAAGAGGCACTCAAGCGAAGCGAGGAGTTGCTCCGAAACATCATCAACAACACCACGGCAGTGATCTACCTCAAAGACACCGATGGACGGTACCTCCTGATCAACAGTCAGTTTGAAAAACTCTTTAACACGACTCTGGAGCGAGTCAGAGGCAAGTCTGACTACGACCTCTTTCCTAAGGAGAATGCGGATACATTCCGTGAGAACGACCTCAAGGTGCTTAACGGCAGGGCGCCCATCGATACTGAGGAATACGCTCCGCAGGAGGACGGCCTGCACACCTATATTTCCGTTAAATTTCCGCTTCTAGATGCGAGCGGGACCCCATTTGCGGTGGGTGGAATTTCCACCGACATCACAAGGCTGAAGCGCATTGAGGATGACCTTCGCAGAAGTGAAGAGAAAACCATTACGGCTTTGCGTCAAAGCGACGCACTTAAGTCGGCCCTCTTGTCCTCCGTCTCCCACGAGCTTCGCACACCCCTTACGGCTATTAAGTCCATGGTGACGACATTGCTCGATGATAAAGGGAGGGTGATTAGAAAAAATCGAGAGGAATTTGTCGAAGGCATTCACCAGGAAATCGACTATCTTACCCGCCTAGTCGATAACCTCCTGGAAATGTCCAAGATTGAAGCAGGGACCATCGAGCCACATCGCGAATGGCATCTGCTCGAGGATCTTATCGAAAACGCGATCCGCCGCATGGGCAAGGCTTTGGAATCTCACTCACTTCACCTGAATATACCGGAGGACCTAGCACCAGTTTTTGTCGATGGAGTCGAGATTCAGCAAGTGCTCGTCAATCTCCTGGAGAATGCCATCAAGTATTCCCCTGACGGGTCTGACATTCGACTTGAGGTCACGGGGGACTCGGGTCTGGTCGAGGTGCGCGTGTCGAATCTTGGGTCAGGTATTCCAGAGGAAGATCTGACGCGGGTATTTGACCGATTCTACCGGGCGAAGGCAGCCCGTGAGCAGTCGGTTCCAGGGACCGGTCTTGGACTCGCGATTTGTAAAGGAATTCTTGACTCTCATGGTGGCCGGATATGGGCAGAGTCCACGCAGAACGGTCATACCACAGTGGCGTTCACGCTCTCCGGGACGCCCCATGCGCTGCCGATCGGTAACCTTGAACGTCCCACTTCACAAGCGAGGAGCACATGAGTGCAGGAGCCCACATTCTGGTAGTCGATGACGAGCCCCAAATCAGGAGATCCTTACAGGTGAATCTCGAGAGCAAGGGGTACCCCGTCGTGGCTGCCTCGAGTGGTGAAGAAGCATTGCGGGCCCTCTCCCATCCCGTGCCTGACGTCGTGATTATTGATTTGTTGTTGCCGGGCATTGACGGAATTGAGCTGACGAAACGGATACGTCAGCAGTCCGCCGTGCCGATCATTTTTCTCTCGGCCATCGGGGATGAAAAGAAAAAAGTGGAGGCCTTGGAGGTCGGGGCCGATGACTATGTCACCAAGCCGTTCAATATGGAAGAGCTGCTGGCAAGAGTTCGATCTGTCTTGCGTCGGTCAGTAAACAGCCAGGAACTGGAACCTACCTTCACCTGTGGGGAGTTGTCGGTCAACTTCGATCGCCGTGAGGTTCGGGTGGGGAAACAGGTAGTCAAGTTGACTCCAACCGAATATGATCTCCTCAAATATATGATCCAACATTCCGGGAAGGTCATGACACACAGAACACTCCTGTTGGCAATCTGGGGACCCGGGTATGAGGATGAAGCGCAATACCTACGGGTCTTTATTGGGCAACTCAGGAAGAAAATCGAAAAGACGCCGGCTCGGCCGCAGTACATTCTCACAGACCCCGGAGTGGGGTATCGGTTTGTCTGTGAGGACGTCTAAGTTCACACCAGTGGCGAAAAGCTCCTCTCATTCCGACTTCCAAAGGTAACAGGCTACCCCCAGTGTGATTCTTCCTCCCCCAGGCTGGTGCGATCTTCTGCCAGTC
>JBFJQA010000011.1:0-32282 GCA_041616875.1 Nitrospiraceae bacterium
AGAAGCCAAGAAGCAAGAAGATGGGGCGCCATGACATCAACGATTATCGATTAATCGAGTAAGCCGGGGGTCTTTATATTCGGGGAGGTTTTGCCATGACGCAACCTGTCAGCGACATCGCGTTCACCCCATCTGTCAAGAAGGTTCAGGCCCGACTCGGATCGCGGCAGCACTATGCGCGGATAGAACAGGGTCCAGGGTGGCAGGATGTGATCACGTCTGAGCTTGTTGACTTCATCACCGCAAGGGACTCGTTCTTCCTCGGGACAGCCAGCAAAGCCGGCCAGCCCTATATTCAACACCGTGGTGGTCCGAAGGGTTTCCTCAAGGTGTTGGATGACCACACGCTGGCTTTTGCCGATCTCCCAGGTAACAGACAGTACATCACACTTGGGAATCTGGCTGAGAACAAGAAGGCCTTCATCTTTTTGATTGATTATGCCAACCAAAGTCGCATCAAAATCTGGGGAAACGCCGAGGTCGTTGAAAATGATCAGGCGCTACTCAGACAGCTCACTGCTTCGAGCTACCGAAGCCGGCCTGAACGGGGTATTCGCTTTCATGTTGAAGCCTGGGATGTCAATTGCAGGCAACACATTCCACGTCTATATGCTGAAAAACACATGCAAGCGACGCTGCAAACGCTTCGCGATCGCATCAGCGTGCTGGAGAAGGAGAATGCTGCGTTACGAGGACAAACTGCCGAATGGGTGAAGCACTCAAGCTAGGATCCAGAACTAAGAATGATGACGTGCTGACGGAGGTCTCTGGCGATGAACAATGGCAATTGTTCGCAGGAAAGGAGGATGACCATGACATGTCCACGTTGTGAGGGACATATGAACCCCGAGCGCTTTTACGATTTCCTAGATGGCTCTGGCAACTATGAATTTGTGGGATGGCGTTGTGTCAACTGCGGCGAAATCGTTGACCCGGTGATTGCGGCACATCGTCAGGCTCCACGTGTGCTGGCGCGAGATGAGGTAAGGGCGAAACCGGTCAAGAAGCCGTTGGTCGCGGCATGACTGCGGAGGAAGCTATCTCCTGACCGTTTCGACCGTCAAAGGCGGGAGTGCTAAGAAGGCTGCTGGATACGACATGAGAAAGGAGGATTACCATGGCTGTGGCAACCAAGGTGAAGCTGGAAGCCCGACTGCACGATCTCATTGGGTACATCAAGCAAGGCCGCATTCTCGATGCCATGCAGGAGTTCTATGCTAAGGATGTCACCATGCAGGAAAACGCGAATCCGCCGACCGTAGGGTTAGACCAGAACATCGAACGGGAGAGACAATTTCTCCAAGGCGTGAAGGAATGGAAGGGTTCTGATTTTAGGGCCGTCGCGATTGGGGATGACGTCACCTTTTATGAGGGCACGTTTGATTTTGTTGCTACCGATGGAACGCCCGTACATCTTGAGCAGGTGGCAGTGGCGCACTGGCGTGATGGCAAGATCATCCATGAGCGCTTTTACTACGATGCGGGTGGAGGCTCAACGCCCTAGGGAGATCGGCCAACACCAGCCCCCTGTGCGATGTGCCGGGGTAGTGGATAGGTGGACGAAACACTGGTCTGTATGGATTGAAAGCCAGAGGGCCTGGGTGCAGCCCTAAGAATATCCTATGGCGTAGGAGGTAACCAATGCAGGCATTCATCAAATTCAACAAGGGTCTGATGGCCATGGGTCGCCCGGTGCGGCTCTGGCTTATGGTCCTCGTGGCCGCCAATCTTATTGTGCCGGTCTTCTATCTCCCTCGTCTGGAAGCATGGGTGACCATAGGGGTCTTTTTCGCCAGTGCCGTCTTGATGACGATGCTGACCGCACTCTTTGGATTCACCCGCGTACTGGGAGCAGGTCATATTTTGTGGATCCCGCTGATGTTGTGGCTGTGGACGCGACTCGATGCTATTCCGTCGGATGACCCGTTCGGCATCTGGATCCGCATTCTGATGATCTTGAATGGCATCTCTTTGGTCATCGATATGGCCGATGTCGCCCGCTATATTGGAGGGGACCGAAAGCCGGTCGACCAGAGCCTGTGAACGGGGACCGGGACCACACTGTAGTGGGCGTGTCGCATACATGTGGATTAGATCATCACCGGGGCTTTTCCCGGCCAAATCACCATATCGCGAAAGGAAGGATTCACTCATGGAAAAGGAAGCCAAGAAGTACATTACCTTAACCGATGATACCTTTGATCAAGAAGTCCTGAGAAGTTCGAAGCCCGTCTTGGTAGATTTTTGGGCCCCGTGGTGCGGACCGTGCCAGATGATGGCGCCGGTCATTGACCAACTGGCTCAGGAATTTGACTCGCAGGCTTCGATTGCGAAGCTCAATGTGGATGATCACCAACAGGTCGCCGCACGGTATGGTATTCAATCCATTCCCACAGTGCTGATCTTTCGGAATGGGCAGCTCGTTGACCAACTCGTCGGTGCTGTGTCAAAAAACTCGCTTGCCCAGCGGTTGAGTGCCTTACTTCAGGCTTCGTAACGTTTGGGAGTGCACAATTTCTCGGTGACGTGAGCCATTGGACTCCTCCTCGCCGCTTTGGGGGGAGACAACACGGGACGTGACGCCTGTGGTCTTTCTTGGTCGAGAAAAAGATCCAGAAAGGAGGGTACGATGAGTGGCGTAGAAAGGTGGAACTGTCTCTTTCACGGGGTCGACCGAGTTCTCGTGGGGTTGACGGGGATACTCCTGCTCAGTTTGGCACTCTGGATCTACGGCTTGCAAGTCGGAGGAGTTGCTGATGTGGCCTTGAGGCTGCTGGCATTGGTTATCGCCTCATGGATCGGGGTAGGCGTTGTAGCTGGGGCAGCCTTGGTTCCGATTTGGGTGTTTGTCCGTGCCAGGGGCACATGTCGGTAATGGGGGTTCAACATGCGGACCTTTGAACATTGCGGTAGGTGCGTTCAGGGCCCTTCCGCTGTCTGTACGATGTCTCTTTTCGCGCAAATCGGCCGAGAAATGAGGAGAAGGGGACCTATTCGTTCCGCAAAGGTTACGGCTTCAACCAGGTCTCAGGGTATTTGATCGCGGTCTGGGTGATAACAACCCCTTTGCTGACGAATGACATGACGCGTGGACGAACGGGAGCCTTAGTGATGTCGTCCATCTGTGGCTGGAGGTGATGATATGACGAGGACTGATCGCACAGTGGATTTTGCCGTGTACCCTCCGGAACGGCAGGGCTCTGGCGGCTTTGACGGCGGTCGGATCACGGAAATGAAGCCGATCGGGTTTCCTGGGGAAGGGTCAGCAGTCACGCGCATCGGACCATTGTTCTATTGGGCGTGGGCAACCTCGCAAGGGTACGGCAAGATCGGTCTTCATCCGCATAGGGGATTTGAGATCATGAGTTATGTGCTTGATGGCGAGATCGGACACCGTGATACGCTCGGGACGGTGAGCCAAGTCAAAACAGGGGGGGCGCAGGTGATGCAGACGGGATCTGGTATTTCGCACGAGGAGGAATTTTTTGGGTCTCCAACTGACATGTTTCAGATCTGGTTTGAGCCAGAGCTGGGAGAGGCTGTGAAAAGAGCCCCCAGCTATCGAGAGATTCACCACAAGGACTTCCCCGTCATCCAGAAAGACGGCATACGAGAAAAGCAACTCATCGGGGAGAGGGCTCCCGTTTCATTGGTGGCCGATGCCATGATGCAGGACGTGATCATTGAGCCTGGTATCTGTTACCAACGCCGGCTTTTGGCAGGCAAGAATCTCGCTGTGGTGGCGATCAGCGGAAAAGGAGCTTGGAAACACGTTGGATGTGACCAGCAGCTTGCCGTTCAAGCGAGAGACTTTGCGGTGATCCAGGCAAACGAAGATGCCACCATCTCAGTCAGCGCTGATAGTACCCAGGTCTTGCGACTGGCGATTATTGAAGTGCCGAGGGAAGTACATTATCCACTGTATGCCCGCTGACACGTATCACGTCCGTGCCGAGTAGGATGTCAAGACCCGGCCATGAATCGCCGCGCTAGAATTCGCCATCGCATCCCTTCATAGCCTCCTTCAGCGTGAACCCCTTAGGGCCGTCCTCTTTTCCACCACGTTCGAGGCCCGGGCTTGAGCCTCCTGAACCTCACAATCTGTGAACGATAGCAGGCGCGAAGGAGTTCGTGTCATCGTTGAAGCAGCGTCAGACATCTTTGTGCCGATCAGTGAACCTACGCCTCGGCTGCTACGGAGTCCTTGTCACCGTAACGTGGCAGCTCAGCGGATCCTTGCCACGCCGCTCCCTAAGCCCCCATGGTGGCATGTTCAATGCATTTACCCCTCCCCGCAGGCTGTTTTCATCGAGTTCTCGCGCGGGCAACAGCGTAGGAAGCGGGCAGCCCGTGACGGTGGAAAGGCGTGGAGGCGCCGTGATCCCCCCTGGTAATGGGTCTCACATCGCTTCCTTTCTTTCTCCTTGCAACCGGCTCTCTCCGGCCCAGTTTGCACACACGCGGTTCATTTATGAGCACGATTCAGCGCCGGTTCGCGCCCTCTTTGATTCTCACCTGTGCCCTCACCACCATGGTGAGTGCCCCAAGCTATGCCCAGGACTCAATTGATATCGGGTTCAGCGGGGATTCCCTCTTAAGCGGATCCGTAGCAGAACCTATGGCTGTGGTCCTGGTCCCTCCTCACGTTGAGAGTACTGAGCCTCAACCAGTCAGGGAGTACACTCGTCCCATGGGTCTGCTCTGGGTCGGACCTCGATATGGCTTTGGTGGCGATTCACCCCTGGGCGAGGAGCAACAGGAGAATTTTCAGCTGTTCGACATTGCGGCGCTGTGGAGGCTTCCCTGGGGATGGTGGCCACGGTTTTCCACTTGGGGGGTAGAGACGCGGTTGATTGGAAGTGCGGGCGAATTGGCTGCAGCCGGCGATACCAGTTTCATGGGTACCCTGGTGCCTGCCCTGGCGCTGAGTAGTCGAAAGGACTTTGTCTCGCTCGACTTTGGTCTGGGCCTTGGGTTCTTTTCGAACTACAAATTTGGCGTGCAAGATTTTGGCGGCCCGGTTCAGATCGTGGGCACGACCGGGATCGGTATCAAACCCTTTAATAAATTCCGGGCTGGGTATCGATTCCAGCATTTCTCCGACGCCGGGACCTATGGACCCACCAGTTTGGGCGTGGATATGCATATCTTCGAGGTCGGCTATGCCTTCTGAAGTAGTGGGCTGGCGCCTCTAGTACCCGCGCAAGAACCATCCCACCCCGCTCGGCAGACCAGGTTCGGTAACTCGGTGGACTCCTTTCAGTATGCCTCACCTTAACGGTCCTGCCTACCTTCGTTCTGTAGGGACATCGAGCCATAATTTCTTGGACAACACCAACCGCGCGCGTCATATCTTTGACGCGACGCCTACCCTGGGTCTCGATGTGGCCATGCCCTTTGTCCCTGACGATCGGGCATTGTGAGGCTACCTACGTGTTCTCGCGGTCATTTGTGAAGTCGGCGCGGTCCTGCATATTGGAGACCTCCTCGACCTCCGCCTTCAGTATCCTTGAGGAATGAAACCCGATCAGGGCTTCCTCCAAATGCCCCTTCCCTATCGAATGGTGACCGTCTTTCTGGCCGTTCTTGATACAGTGGCCGCCATCGGCCCTCCGAGACTCACATGATGGGTCGTCACGTCTTTTCTTGTTCTTGATGGAAGTGAGCTGGTCGGCTTTGTTGTGTTCTCCAGCTCTTTCGGTGAAGAGCTGCTCCATTTGGTGTTATTCCACGGTATCGCCATTGGGCTCGATGTCGGGTTAAGGGCGAGAGCTTGGAGACAGCGTCGCTGGCGATCTATAGGGTGAATGGCCGAGAGGTGCGACAGCAACCGTCCCAGGGGCGAGGAAGCTCATGCCTCTGCCTTCGCTGTCCAGCATCTGAGGGCTTCGCTTGGGGAGACGGCGCTTGATAAAATGAGGTCGTATGACCTGCCCCCTGTGTCATCAAGCTACCTCTTGGAAGGAAAATCCCTTCCGTCCGTTTTGCTCGGAGCGGTGCAAACTGATCGACCTCGGCATGTGGGTTGGCGAGCAGTATCGCATTCCGGGCCAGAGCCTTGTTCTTGACCCGTCAGAACGGGAGTCTGATTCCGATGTCGAGGGAGAATTACCCGCGCACTCCTAATCGGTCACTGGATCTGTTGCCCTCTGAAGGGCTAGAAAAACGGGGGCAGATTTTGAACGTGGGTCCTCCTTCCGCCCTCTGACAGGTGAAACAAGCCTGAATAGGGCTGCTGGCCGGGTTCAGGACGTGGTGCCCATGCGTGTGGCATCCACGAACTGTTCGGTGGAATCGTCGATGGCCCGGCTTTGGCGGCCTCGCGCGTTATGGATGTAGAGCAACTTGGCGTTGACGGTTGTGGGCGGGTCGGGCGGCAGATCCATTTCATACTTCACGGGCCGTTGATGATCGGCGAGCTGGAGGTTTGGGTTGTAGACGCTGTTGAACTTCCATAGCATTTTTACGAAATTCGTTTGTCCGCGCAGGAGGTGCCTGGCCGCAATCGTCATGGTTGATTTGAGCGCTTCCCACCCGAGGTGTTTGGTGTTGAGGACGTTTTGGGTCTTCACCAGTTCTTCGTAAAACTTCGGGAGTGGAAGTTTTGTCGGCAGGATGGCATGCTGAATATCGTAGAGCCGATAATCGCGAGTCGTGACTTTTCTCGATTCCGTGTGCCAACTCTCCGTGCCCGGGTAGGGCGTATTGACGCTAATGGTGACGATCTCAGGGATTTCCAGGCACCATTGCCGCACAACCTCGAACCGTCTCTCATCCCACTCTGGATCGGCGATCAGGTTGATGGCCACCATGATGCCGAGTGAGCGCGCATACTCGAGTGCTTCAAAATTCTTGCCCAGGGAAATGCGCTTCCGATGCAATTGAAGTCCTTCTTCGTCGATGGCTTCGATGCCCAAGAACATGTAGCTCATGCCCAGCTTTTTCCAGAGCTGGAAGACCTCCTTGTTCCGGAGTAGGACGTCCCCGCGAGTTTCGAGATAGTACTCCTTCTTAATCCCCTTCCTCGCGATGGCCTCCCCGATCTCCAGTCCATGCTTGGATTGGATAAAGGCGACATCATCCACAATAAAAATGCCGGGTTCCCCGATCGACTGGAGGTCTTCCACGGCTTTCTCGGGGCTCACCGCACGATAGCTCCTGCCATAGAAGGTCCAGGCGCTACAGAAAGAACAGTCCCATGGGCAGCCTCGGGTAAATTCGATCGAGGCGCAGGGGTCAAGGACGCCGAGGAAATATTTGCGCCGATGCCGCAGAAGGTCTCGGGCAGGCCGAAGGTCATCGAGGCTCTCTAGAAATCGAGGGGGCGGGCCTTCTCCGTTCGGGGTGACAACCCCCGGGACTTTCTCCAGGGCCTGGCGGTCTTGCTGGATGGCTTCGAGGAGCAGGGCAATCGCCGCTTCTCCCTCCCCCTTGAGGACGCAGTCAATAGCGCCTCCGCCATGCTTGAGGAATTCGGTTGCCACAAAGGAGGCACTATGTCCGCCCACCACTATCAGGGCGTTGGGGAGTTTCTCCTTGGTGAGCTTGGCAAGGTCGACGATTTCCGGAAGGTTTGCCAGGTAATTGCACGAAAATGCGACCACATCGGGTTCCCATCGATCGATGATCTTCACATAATCCTTGTGAGTTTCGACTTGGAGATCGATCAGGCGGACTTCATGTCCAGCTTGTCGGGCAGCGGCTGCAACCAACTCCAATCCAAGCGGTTCCAGTCGTAGGAAGATTTTGGTGTACATGAGAGGACCCGGGTGAACCGCAAGGAATTTCATCGTCTCTCTCCCTCCTTCTTCTTCAAACTGTCACCCCGCTGCAGACGGCAAGAGGCATGGCTGAGCCAGCCTGGCGCCCATTTGCTGGGGCCACCCATCTCTCACAACCTTTGGGGCGTGGGCCCTCATGGTCGATATTCTTAAGCGGTCACAGCTTGCCATGGGCTAGAGAACAGCCGCGAGCGGAAAGCGGCCGCATTATATGTAAAGAGGATCGCCGGAGCAACTAGGGATAACCCTAGTTCGCCTACGAGAAAGTACCCTTGCCTTGTCACCTCCCCCGAGGAGGTAATCCGACATCCTTGGTGAAACATGGAAACGAGGTTCCACTGGTTCATCGAAGTGTAAGAGAGTCGAATGGGGGACTGTTTCCCGGGAACGACTCCTAAGGCGTAGCGTAGCCCTGTCGAGGCTGCTAGAATCTACCTGCCGTATGATGAGGTGGAGCCCACTGCGCGTGTCTTGGGAGATGGAGTGAGATGGAAACCGACCTCGACATGAGTCCTGAAGATCATTCGAAACAACTTGAAGAAGAGCAACGAAAGTGGCGAACCTTTCCCCGTCGCCGGCCGGCGCATATCGTAGCGCCTGGGCCCGGTCAAGAGTCAGTCTGGGATTACCCAAGGCCACCACGTGTGGAGCGCATGAAGATGCGCATTCGCGTTGAGTTTGGCGGGGTCGTCCTCGGCGAGAGCCTTGGGAGCTATCGGGTCCTCGAGACGTCGAGTCCCCCTGTTGTTTACCTTCCTCCTCGAGATGTGCGTCTCGAGTATCTGAGCCCCGGTGAAGAGAAGACGCTATGTGAGTGGAAAGGCTTCGCGAAATACTGGTCAGTACGGGTAGGCGCTCGAGCGGTGCCCAGGGCTGCGTGGAGTTATCCTGATCCTCTGTCTGACTATTCCATCATCAAGGATTACCTGGCATTTTATCCTGCGAGGATGGATGCCTGCTATGTGGGGGATGCGTTGGTGACCGCCCAGCCAGGCGACTATTACGGAGGATGGATTACCCCTGAGATCCTTGGGCCCTTCAAGGGAGATCCTCAGACGGAAGAGTGGTAATTGGCTAAGCACTGGTTCATAATTTTCATCTTCGGATATAATTGATCCTCCGTTGAGAGAGGTGGGATGTGGGTAGGCGTGCACGAGTCGAACAATTCTTTCGGCGTGAGTTGTGGACAATCGATCTGAACTCTCTGCATGGACTGCAACGGCTTGCCGTTCAGACAGTTCGGCTGGTGACTGCGGTCGCCTCGGAATTCCGCCATCGCCTTCTCGATGCTCGAGCTGCCAGCCTGGTGTATACGACGCTCCTGTCTCTCGTTCCTTTCTTGGCGGTGACGTTTTCTGTGTTGAAGGCCTTTGGGGTCCATCTGCAGTTCCTGCCGATTCTTGCTCAGGCTTTGGAACCGCTCGGGGAGAAAGGGCAGGAAATTACGGCTCGCATCATCATCTTTGTGCAAAACCTAAAAGTGGGAGTGCTGGGAACGGTGGGTGTGGCCGGCCTGTTTTATACGACGTATTCCCTCATTGATAAGGTAGAAAGTGCGTTAAATGCTATTTGGCGGGTGAGGCGCGGTCGTCCTTGGACACGGAAGTTTACAGATTATTTGAGCGTCGTCTTGGTCGGACCCGTCCTCGTTGTGACGGCCTTCGGACTCCTCGCCTCCTTCCAAAGCACTGCCTTGGTTCAGAGAGTTCTTGAGATTCAGCCTCTCGGATATGTGGTCGTCTGGGCGGCACAGTTCCTTCCATTTCTTCTTCTCTGTGGTGTCTTCACCTTTCTCTATAAATTTGTTCCCTATACCCAGGTTCGGCTCGCGTCTGCCCTCGTCGGCGGCATCGCAGCGTCGATTCTCTGGGGACTTGCCGGGGAGGCTTTTGCGGCCTTTGTCGCGTCATCCGCGAGATATAGTGCGATTTATTCGAGCTTTGCGATTTTGATCTTGTTTTTGTTGTGGCTCTATATAGGCTGGATGATTATCTTGGTTGGCGGTCAGGTAGCCTTTTTTCACCAAAACCCCGCAGCCTATGAACCTCGTGTGCTGTGGAGTCAGGGAACCCATGCGTTCAGGGAGCGGTTGGCCGTCACGCTGCTTGTTCACATTACCCGGCGTTATCTGAAGGGGGGCGGCCCCTACCGTCCAGAGGAACTGGCTTCCGACATGAATGTCCCCCTTTCCATTGTTGACGAGCTGGTCGAGGAATTGGTTGAGGAGGACATCATCTGTCGGATAGTAGAGCCTGTGGGTATTGGATTAGTCAAACCTCCTGAGCTAATCCGTGTCGTTGACATCTTAGACGCGGTTCGGGAGCGTGGGAGGTATAAACAGATGCCACAGGGCGAGACCGACGACACAGTCGGAAGTCTCCTCCATCGCCGCGATGAGGCGATTCAGCATGCCCTGGCTGGCATGACTCTTCATTGGTTGGCCCTTGAAACTGAAGGCGAACCTCGAGGATCAGAGGCTGCTGCCCGCGCCTTGGAAAAACAGGCCACCTAGTAGGGCAGGTGGGTCTCCGAGATTAGATTCTTTCTTCATGCTCCCCACCCCGTCGTTTCGAGCCGCTTTCTGTGTTAGGGAGGGATTGACAAGCCATGATTTAAGGTGTATATACACTCATTATGTCTGAAACGAATCTGAGGCTCACGCCACATTTGGAGCCCACACGGGCTTGTCTTTGCTTTAATCTGCGCAAGTCCGCTCGGGCGGTCACGCAGTTCTATGATGAGGCCTTGCGCCCCACCGCGTTGCGCACGACTCAGTTTTCGTTGCTGGTGGGGATGCGGATTATGCGATCGACCACGTTGAACGCACTGGCCGAAGCCATGGGCATGGATCGCACCACGCTGACCCGTAACCTCAGGCCTCTTCAGCGTAGAGGCTTGGTCCGCGTGACGCCAGGGCAGGATCGGCGAGAGCGGGAGGTGAGGTTGAGCCCGGCAGGGGAGCACGCCTTGGCCAAAGCCTTGCCGCTCTGGAAGAAGGTACAAGAGAAGGTTGCGACGGAGCTGGGGCAGGACCGCCTCATCCGTATTCTGAAGGATCTTTCAACCGCGGCTAAAGTCACCCAGCTGAAATAGCTTTTTTTTCAGCTCATGAGTGTATATGCACTTAACAGGATGTCTCTAAGATCGCTTAGGGGAGGCTGTCATGACGAAACTTGCTGAACTTCCAATGGTGAACCATCAGCCAACTCCGGTACCTCCGATGGGGACTGCCGCGGGTGCATCTCAATTAGGCAAGGAAGGACTGAGACAGATGTGCCTCGAAGCTGGCGCAGATGACGTCGGCTTCGTCGAAATTGATCGACCAGCTCTAGCCGATCAGCGGGAGGATATCTTGGCAGTATTCCCCAAAGCCAAGACCTTGATTAGCTTCGTATGTCGAATGAATCGCGAGCCGATTCGAAGCCTAGCACGCTCGGTGGCCAACCTCGAGTTTCACTCAACTGGGGACCGCACAAATGAGGTCGCCCGTGAGATCGTCGCAGCCTTGGAGCGGCGAGGAATCCGAGCGATGAACCCTGCGATGGGTTTTCCCATGGAGATGGAACGATTTCCCGGTAAGATTTGGGTGGTCAGTCACAAGCCGGTGGCGGTGGCTGCTGGACTTGGCCAGATGGGCATTCATCGCAACGTCATCCATCCGAAGTTTGGCAACTTCATATTGTTAGGAACCGTCGTGATGGATGCCGTGGTGACCGGTTCCGACCAGCCCATCGATTACAACCCCTGTCTCGAATGCAAGCTCTGTGTGGCGGCCTGCCCGGTAGGGGCGATCGGTGCCGACGGCTATTTCAACTTTTCCGCCTGTTATACCCACAACTATCGCGAATTTATGGGCGGGTTTACCGACTGGGTGGAGACCGTTGCCGAGAGTCGGGGCGCCAGCGATTATCGGAGACAGGTCACCGATGCGGAATCGGCCTCCATGTGGCAAAGCCTTTCCTTCGGAGCGAATTACAAGGCGGCATATTGTCTGGCCGTGTGCCCAGCCGGGGAAGAGGTGATGAGTCCGTTTAAGGCCAACCAAAAAGAGTATGTCGCTGATGTGGTGAAGCCCTTGCAGAGGAAGCACGAAATTGTCTACGTCGTGTCGGGGTCGGATGCGGAATCGCACGCAGCCAAGCGTTTTCCCAATAAGGACATCAAACAGGTTGGCAATGGACTACGCCCTCGATCGATTCGAGAGTTTCTGGACGCCTTGCCTCTTGTGTTTCAACGGCACCAATCAGAGGGACTCCGAGCGACATTCCACTTCACTTTTCGGGGTGCTGAGGAGTCGCAAGCCACAGTGGTGATTCAGGATCAGACACTTGAAGTGCGACACGGCCACGCCGGGACTGCTGATCTGTGTGTCATGGCCGACAGCCAGACATGGCTTGGGTTCCTGGCCAAGGAAAGGAATCTATTCTGGGCCCTCCTTCGGCGAAGAATCATGGTCAAGGGATCCCTCAGGTTCCTACAAGCGTTTGCCCGTTGTTTTCCATCATGAGGCGAACACGTTTCAGTGAGTGTTGAGGGCGGGCCGGATGAACCATACAAGGGTCACCGGGTACGTCACTCGTCGTAGCGACACAGTGATAGGCGCACTGTTTTGATCGTTACCACAGGGGGTAAGGGGAATCCTAGGTCTGTGCCTTGACGTCAAGTTGATGTGCCTTTCGGCCACCTCGGGGCACCCGCTTGTCGGGGACCTGGCCGTCAACCATGAGCTTGGCCATGTCTACAGCTCGTCCGATCAGCGCCCTAGCTCCTTCCTGAAGGTCCTTGCTGCGGGCGACGTAGCGGATGTTGTTCTCCATATCTTCGGCGCTCCAACCCCGGGAATGAGCGATAAAAGGAAACTGTGGAAATTGACAACCGATTTCGGAGAAGAAGCCTAGAAGTTGACCGGCGACGCCCTGCACGTTGTCTTGGCCTCCTGTGATGATAAACGCGGCAACCTTGTTCTTGAGCAAGTGTTTTCCGGCGATCGTCTCTTGGTTCTGGATGCAATTCATGCGTTCTACCATTTTATAGTACAGGCTGCTCGAGGCGCCCCATCGGATAGGGGTAGCAATTACTAGGACATCGGCCCAGTGCACGAAGGCCTCATAGACCCTGTCGAGCTGATCGTGCGGATCCATTTGCGTGATCGAACACGGCCACGTGCAGGCATAGGCAGACTTGGAGTAGTATCCCTCGCAGGGGCGAAAGTTCAGGTCTCGGAGCTTGATGTCTTGGGTCTCGACTCCCAGTTCGCGTTTGGCGTGTTCCAGTGCGATCTCAAGGAGGGCGTCAGACGTGCTATAACGGGGAAAATCGAGATTCATCACCGTCGTCGAAAGGCCCACTACCCGGATTGGACCGTCCTGTCGCCGAATCGGTCGAGCTAAAGGATGGGGTTCATGAGGTTGTTTCTTGCGTGTGGTGGCTGGGGCTAAGTTCACCAGCAGTCTGCCATCTTCGACCTTAACGGGATGGACGGGCACCTGGTCTCCTTCGAAGCCTGGCTCGCCTTGGCCGGTTCGGTGGTGAAATTTCCAGTAGTGCCAAGGACACACCACATAATCTCCATCAAGCCTTCCCTCCCCCAGCGGCCCTCCCACATGATTGCATACTCCGGAGATCACGCTAAAGTTCCCGTCCTTATAGATGAGTGCAAGCTTGGTTCGCCCGTGAGCGATCTGTCGCAACGGTGTCGTCTTCAGTTCCTCGACGCTGCCGAGGTCAACCCATTCACTGTTAGGCATGCCGGTCTCCTTCGCGTGGGTGAAATGCGCACATCAGACAAAAAACTCTTCTCGATAGGGGCGGAGGTCCAATTCCAGAGTCCAGGCGCTTCTATCTTGCTCGACCAACCTCCAGTAGGATGCGGCGACGGCATCGGGGTTCAGGAGAGGTTCGCCCGAATCTCTCGGGGTTGTGCCGTCATAGGAAGGATCAATCACGCCATCGATCACGACGTGGGCGACATGAATGCCTTGGGGCCAGAGTTCGCGTGCCAAGGACTCGGCTAATCCCCGTACTGCAAACTTTGCGCTGCTGAAGGCCGGTGCGTTTCCACGGCCTCGTATCGAGGACGTGGCACCCGTAAATACGATTGCTCCCGCGCCTTTTTTGAGCATGTCTGGAACAGCTTCCCGCACACACAGAAATCCTCCCAAAGCACAGACCCGCCAGGCAGCCTCGAAGTCCTCAGGTTCTAATTCCATCAAGCCCTTCCAGGAGGCGTTGCCGGCGTGATGGACGAGGATATCAACTGGGCCGAAGATCTGGCGTACAAGCCGAAAGCCCTTCACGACCTGCGAGGGGTCTGTGATGTCGACCGGCAGTGCCAACGCCGTGAGCTTCTCTTGGTTGAGCTCCTCTGCCAGACGGGCGATATATGCTTCCGAGCGGGCAACCAGTCCAACGCGGCAGCCTTCACGCACGAATTTTCGAGCCAAGGCGGCGCCAAGTCCTGGGCCGACACCAGCAATCACCACGGTTCGACTCATCATTGTCCCCCATTCGGTTGATTCCCGAAACCGTTTGAGTAAGAAGGAGTCCCGTACCCAATCCTAAGGGAAATTGGGAACCATTTTCTAGGACTGCCAGTGATTGTATCAGAGTGTTGCGAGGTTAACGTGCGAGACCGCTTAGAATCACGTGCGAGGGGAGTTGGGCGTAGAGGATATGTTGTGGTGCTCCTGAAGGAGAGTATGGTACCCGCGTATTCGCCGGACATAATTGACAGGTTCCCATCCGCGTGCATATCGATGGGGGAGCGTCGCGTAATACTCTTTGCGGGCTAATAATGGAAGAACTTCCCTCAAATCGGACCAACGGTTGGGGTCCTTTCCAAGTCGACGGGCCAGCTCTCTGGCGTCCTTTACGTGGCCCATGCCCACATTATACGCGGCCAAGGCAATCCAGGTTCGGTCTGGCTCTTGAATTTCGGGTGGCAGGTATTTCAGGAGTCGGGCGAGGTGCCGCGCCCCTCCACGAATGCTCTGCAAAGGATCGAGCCGATTCCGAACCCCTAGCGATGACGAAGTCACGAGCGTGAGCTGCATGATTCCCCTCACACCGGTCGGGCTTACGGCTCTGGGGTTCCATCGGGATTCCTGGTACCCTTGTGCGGCGAGGAGCGTCCAGGGAATATCAAAGCGGCTGCCTGCTTGTTTGAACAGCGGTCGGTAACGTGGCAATCTATTGTCCACACGCCGAAGAAACACCTTCGCCTCCAACGCCGGTAACTGGTGTGAGACCTGAGCGGGTTGCTCAGAAACTTCAGAGGCAGCGTCTGGGGCCACGGCTACGACTGGCATGAGGGAAAGATTGAAATCATCTAGGTAGAGGAAAAGGGCCACTGGAAGGAGGAAAACAAACGCCACGCCAGCGAGGTTGAGGCCTAACCGTTGACTCTCAGTGAGCGGCTGCCTGCCCGGTCGTACTGCGGATGTCCTCCCTCTGGACTTGGGCTTCCCAGGGTATGGGGCTCCGCTCTCGGTTGGCTCTACTTGCGTGAGGTCATCTGGCAGCTTCATAGGTATCCTTTTGTGTTTTCTTCTTGCTCAGACCTGCCGGGCAAAAGTCCGTATCCGGATATTATGACTTCCGGGGCGAAGAAAATACAACCCCTTTTTCCTGAAGCAAGATCGATGCGCAAACAATTCAATCAATGAAAACAATAGCTTAGAATTGATTTCTGCCTCGGATTTAAGCCGGAAATCGGCGCAAATAGCATATTTGTGTTTTTTACATCTCAAGAGGTGCCTTCTTCCATTTCGCTAAAATCGCGGCTGTGAGCACTCTCGTGGATATAGTCTCCATAATTCGGGTAGAGCGGCAACATCACGTCACGCATGCTAACCACCACCTCTAGCTGCCTGTCTTCTCCCACCACAGGAATCGCGCGACAATGTCGGCTAGGCATCTTCACGACTACGGCCGGCCCCGTGTCGGTTCTTTTTGCTGTCAGGATCTCGGTGGGTATTGCCTCCAGTAATTTCATCGTAGCCTCCCTTCTCCTTCCCGAGATGACCTTACGTACGATGGTGACCCCTTGGACTTGCTTACGCTGTAAGGCAGATTACAGTATTAAGCGGTATTCGCAACCCAGTGTACCCGAAAAATGTTATCCCGCATCCGCTCAACGCTCTCAAGGCGTGGAAGCTTACAAGGTCGTTGAGGTCTTACGAGGTCAGATTGTCTGGGGCATCTTTGAGGTGTAATTTGAAAAGCCAGGGAATCAATAGTTGGATTTCTTTGTAAGGATTCAGGCCTCTTATCCGACAATTCACCACTGCCTCGAACGAGTTTTCCGACGAAGAGCGAATTCGATGGACGGGGCTGCGCCACTCCAATTGGCTCCAACGGCGAGAAGGAATAGGGCGGCTCTGTTAACTAGCCGTTTCTAGCCATGATCCAACCCCATTGACACGAGTGGAGGAAAAGATGATAAACGGGGAAGCCTCAATGCCAACATCACAGACATCCGCTGGACATCCTCCTGCCACAAAGCTTTCAGGCAAGACCGGAAAGATGGTCGTTGCTTTCGTATTTGTCGCGACCCTCGCGGGCTTTTTTTATTTCGACTTACAACAGTATCTGTCTCTAGAGGCACTGAAGTCCAATAGGGATAGGTTGCTGGCCTTCACTGAGACACACTATCTCTCCGCTGTGAGTCTGTTTATAGTAGCGTATGTTCTCCAGACGGTATTTTCCCTCCCCGGCGCCGCGATCTTTACGTTGGCAGGAGGCTTTTTGTTCGGAAGTCTCATGGGCACGGTGTATGTCAATATCGGCGCGACGACCGGAGCAACCCTTGCCTTCCTGGCTGCACGATATGTATTGCGTGATTGGGTCGAGCATAAATTCGGCGATCGATTAGGACCCATTCAAGAAGGGTTCGCGAGAAATGCCTTTAGCTATCTGATGACGCTTCGTTTGATACCTCTTTTCCCGTTCTTCCTGGTCAATATGGTCTCTGGGCTCACCAGGGTTGGAGTCGGGACTTATGTCGCAGCCACGGCGCTTGGAATTATTCCTGGCAGTTTTGTGTACGCCTATGCTGGCCGTCAACTCGGGACCATTAACTCACTAAAGGAAATTGCATCGCCCAATGTGCTCCTGGCCTTTACGATGTTAGGTCTCTTGGCAGTGGTGCCTATTCTGTACAAAAAATTCAAAACCAAAGCATCCTCATAACAGGCCAAGGGAAATCATAGAGATGACTTTGTGGGGATGAGGTACATGTGAGGGAGCCATCATGAGCCAAGCTACTAACAGGTACCAGCAAGTCGCGGTGCTACCCGAGGATGAGCATAACCGACAATTAGTCGACAATGTCCACCCGCCAGAGTGGGTAAACCCCGAGCCAACAGGACGTTACAACATCGTGGTGATCGGTGCCGGCACCGCTGGATTGGTGACGGCGGCGATCGCCGCCGGCCTGGGGGCCAAGGTGGCCCTAATCGAAAAACACTTAATGGGCGGGGACTGCTTAAATGTCGGCTGCGTCCCCTCCAAAGGGGTGATCCGGGCCTCAAGGGCTTGGGCGGAGGTGCGGCGCGCGGATGAGTTTGGAGTACATATTCCAGACGGAGTCAAATATGACTTTGCCGCCGCAATGGCGCGTATGCGGCGGCTGCGGGCCCGCATTAGCCATACGGATTCAGCTCAACGCTACAAAAACCTTGGTGTGGATGTGTTTCTCGGCGAGGGACGGTTCACGGGGTCTGACACGGTTGAGGTAAACGGGAAGACCTTAAAGTTTGTCAAGGCTGCGATTTGCACGGGTGCCCGAGCCATCGCTTTACCTATTCCGGGGCTTGTTGAGGCCGGTTTTCTGACCAACGAAACGGTGTTTGCTCTGACCGAATTGCCGAAGCGGTTGGCGGTGATCGGCGCTGGCCCAATTGGATGTGAGATGGCCCAGGCGTTTGCTCGGTTCGGGAGTCGTGTCACGGTCTTTGAGCAGGAATGCCGAATTCTTCCTCGTGAGGATGCTGAAGCGGCGGAGGTGGTGAGACAGTCCATGGTGAGGGACGGCGTTGAATTTACTTGCAGCGCCAAGATTGTGGGCGTCTCGCGCCGAAGCCTAGAAAAAACCATACAGTACGAATCAGGAGGAGAGTCTAAGGAACTTGTTGCCGATGAAATTTTGGTAGGCATTGGCCGTGCTCCCAATGTCGAGGGGTTAGGGTTGGAAGTCGTCGGAGTTGAATTTGACAAGAGAGCGGGCGTCAAGGTGAATCCTCGGCTCCAAACCACAAATGCACGAATTTATGCAGCAGGGGATATCTCCTTCCCTTTCAAGTTCACCCATACTGCCGATGCTCTGGCCCAAATTGTGATTCAAAATGCCTTGTTTCCTCATCCCTTCGGACTGGGCTATGCGACGACCGATTCTCTTATTATTCCCTGGTGTACCTTTACTGAACCGGAAATCGCCCATGTGGGCATGTATGAAACGGATGCAAAAGCGAAAGGGCTTGAAGTGGAAACCTATACGTATAAACTAGATGAGGTGGACCGAGCCATCTTAGATGGGGAAGACGAGGGTTTTGCACGCGTTCACCTCCAAAGGGGGACCGACAAAATCCTCGGGGCAACGATTGTCGCGGCCCATGCCGGGGATCTGATCAATGAGTTCTCCGTACTTATGAAGGCTGGTCTTGGCGCCAAGGTTATTGCTGGCACAATCCATCCCTATCCGACGCAAGCGGAAGTCAATAAGAAGGTTGTGAATGTCTGGCGAAAGGCCCACTTTACTGAGGGTAAGAAGAACGTGCTGAAAAAGCTGTTTGCCTGGCGTAGGAAAGGCTAAAGGGATAAGATATTTCTGGTGATGTATTTCTGAGTACCGCTGCTGGGGGACCGAATATGACCAGTGACGCACGTCGGCTGAAACGATGGGGAAAGTTTCCAGGAGTCCTCGGGGGCCTTCTTTTCCTGATAATCAGCGGCGTTGTAGCCTATGCCCAGTCTGACCGAGAATTTATTGTGGTTGGGCATTTTTCAGCCTCGCAACCAGGAACGACATTTCCAGATGGATGGAAGCCCCAGATCTTCCCAAAAATAAATCGGTACACTGTCTACAATTTGGCACATGATTCGGAACAAGACCGAGTAGTGGTCCAGGCTGTTAGTGAGGCCGGAGCCTCGGGAATCATCAAGGAAGTCAAGATCGACCCGCGAGATTATCCCATCGTTCAATGGGAATGGAAGGTGTCTAACGTCTTAAGAAAAGGCGATGTCTCGAAGAAGGAAGGGGACGATTACCCTGCTCGAATTTATATCGCTTTTGAATATGAGAGTAGCCGAGTGGGGCTGTTGGACAAGGCCAAGTATGAGGCGGTTCGGTTGTGGAGCGGCCAATATCCCCCCCTCGCCGCCATCAACTACATCTGGGAGAGCAAAGCGCCGGTGGGAACGATGGTACCCAATCCGTATGCACCGAACGAAGTCGTCATGTTCGTGATTCGGACTGGCGAGGAGCATCTGAACAGCTGGATGGCTGAGCAGCGCAACGTGTACGAAGATTATAAGATAGCTTTTGGCCAGGAGCCGCCCATGATCTCGGGTGTCGCGATCATGACCGACACGGATAATACGGGAGAGTCAGCGACGGCCTATTTCGGAGATATTACCTTCAGGAAGAAATTGTAGTCCCACAATTCTCCACGTCTGATAGTCGGCGGGACAAACGCGGGCCGGTTTCAGACGGGGCATGAGTTCTCCACGACATTGGCGTGATGGCCAACCTGTAGCACTCCCGTCGTCCTGGTGCGGGTGTCAACGCTTCGCTCTGGAGTGACGCACTACCCCTTCAATCAACCAGATAGGCTTGTACGAGGCGGATCACCGAATTTCACATTCGTGTATTGCCAGATAGATTCTACTGGATCGAATTAGCGAAATACCCCTTCGTGATTTCAGCCCGGATGGTGTCCCCAGGTTTTTTCCTGCCACGCATCATTCTTGTTTTCTTGCTGACATACAGCTGAACCTTGTTGCCCGTATATTCCTCCACCACATAGATGGACCCCTTGATGTGTCGTAGTGTCCCGTCAACCGTCCGGAATGCCGGCCCCGGTTTGGTGTCAAGCTGTGTGGAGGATTTTCGGGCTCCAGCCAGGCCTGCGGTAGGCAGGCTCAGGGTCAGGAGAAGCGCCATGAGGAACAGAGCAACTTTTGCCTTTTTCATATATAGCTCCTTGGTCTTTTTCTCTTCTTGGAATTGCCGCGAACTGGTTTCTATGTTCACCCAGCCGGAAGGCCCTGGAATGAGATGGCGATGGCTCCAGTTGGACGCATTCCCAGACCTGGTGGTTTTTGCAGTTTAGCGATACAAGAGTGGAACATCGGAGCCGAAAAGCGTGGGGTCAGGCCTGCAGGGATTGGTCAGCAAGCCTGACCCCGGAACCGCTACTGGACCGAGTTAGCGTGACCGCCTCTCGTGATCTCAGCGCGAATCTTATCTCCAACCTTTTTCGTGCCACCGATCATGACTGTTTTGTTGTTCACGTGCAGGCGAACTTTGTTCCCTGTGTATTCCTGAACATCATAGTAAGGGGCCTCGATTTTGACCACGTGACCAGACACGGTCCGGTACGCCGGACCACTGCTCGTGTCGGTCGGCATGCTGGGTTCTCCTGAACTTGATGTTGCACTGGCGGTGGTGCTAGGAGCTGACGAGCCGCCACTTCCCATGGACCCGCTGCATGCCACCATGCTTAGGCCGAAGACTAGAGCCACTGCACCCGCTGTCACAATCATGCGCGTTTCCTTCATCACGATCCTCCTTGGTCTAGAGAGAAAAGAATGAGCCGCCTGTCATCGAGAGACATCTTTTGGCTTCAAAAGATGTCATTTGAGCAAGGCTAATGCCTAAATGACCAATGTTGAAAATGCTCTATGGTGTCAACGGGTTAGCGCACTGTTGCGACGGGGACCGCCTGGCTGGTACGGAAAAGACGTCAAAAAACGTCAGGGGGGTGCTCGATTTTGATCAGAAAAGAGTTGCAGGCTTCCCCAGTGATTGCACCTGGCCGGCAAAGCCGCTCTGGCGTGCCGTGGCCTCTTTGGGACGGTCATGCATGCGGCGTGTGTGGGGCCTCGAGTGGACACATGAGCGTTGCATTGGGGGTGAGGCACCTTTACATATCAGGATGGTGTTTGTAATGTACCGATCGATGTGGCGGAGCGCTCGTTTCCAGTCCTGCGGTCTTGGGCTTCTCTTCTTGGGTGGGGTTTGGATCGGGTATGCATCCGAGGGGCCAAACTATCCATACTCGGTCGAGGAGGAAATCAAATCCCTGGTAGCGTCGGGGGCCCAGGAATCGGAAGACCCGGTGTTTCTGACCAGATTGGCGGGCCTGTATATGGATGCGGGCGACGATCTATACACGGAAAAACGCCTGCGTCTCCGGGCGTATGAAGAAGGAGCCAGGATGGCGGAGAAGGCGCTAACCATTCAAGATGATGATGCCCGGGCCCATTATTTGTATGCCGGTAATTTGGGAAATGCGGCTAGCCTCAAGGGGGTCATGGCCTCCGCCCTCACAGTGAGGACTCTCAAGACTCACGTCAGGCGGGCACTGGAATTAGAACCGGATTATGCACCGGCTCTACACATGATGGGCATGTTGTTAGAGGAATTGCCTGCCCTCTTTGGTGGCGATTCAAAGGAGGCGCTCCGGTATCTGCAGCGGGCCATTGAAGTTGATCCGACCTATACCCATGCCCGACTCAATCTTGCCAAAGTGTATCTCAAGAATGAGAACGCTAGGGCAGCTAAGAAAGAGCTTGAGGCAATTCTGGAAGAAAAGCATCCCCGCAGTCCCTATGCCTGGACTAAGAAGCACAAACCGGAAGCGATGAAATTACTACAGGGGATGTGACGGTAGCCGCCTGAAACTCCTTCGGCGAGTGCGCAGAGGGGCGGTTGTAGTAATCGGTGGAAAAAATGGTGGGGAGGCAACTGTGTCGAAATTGAAGCCGCCCTTCTTGCGACAGGTCAGGTCAATCCAGAAATCAACCGCTCTTGCACCTCTTCGACCCTGCCGATTCCAGAAACCTTGAAATACTTAGGGGCGGAAGGATCTTTGGTTGCGGCCCATTTCGAGTAAAAATCAACCAAGGGCTTTGTTTGATCGTGGTAGACCTGAAGGCGCTTGCGGACGGTGTCCTTCTTGTCGTCATCGCGTTGGACAAGGGGCTCCCCGGTCATGTCGTCTTTTCCCTCCTGCTTGGGAGGGTTGAACAGGACATGGTAGGTTCGGCCTGAGGGGAGATGAACCCGGCGGCCACTCATGCGGCGAATAATCTCCTCCTCGTCGACGTCAATGTCAGCAACAAATTGAATGGTCACTCCCTCCTTCTTCAAGGCCTCGGCCTGGGCGATAGTTCGGGGAAAGCCGTCAAACAGAAACCCTTTTTGACAATCTGGTTGAGCGATACGTTCCTTCACTAGGTTAATGATAATGTCGTCGGACACAAGTTTCCCAGCGTCCATCACCTTTTTCGCTTCCAGTCCTAGTGGAGTACCTGCCTTGACTGCGGCTCGCAACATGTCTCCTGTCGAAATTTTCGGAATTCCGAACTGTTCGGTGATGAATTCGGCCTGGGTTCCCTTTCCTGCCCCGGGAGGGCCTAATAGAATCACATGCATGGCATGACTCTCCTTCCAATCAATCTTGCCAGGTCGCCGTGACTAGGGGCCTAGGGACCGCGGCGAATTTCTCCTGAAGGAGAAAAGCGGGCATGAAAGGAAACGGCCTCCACAGTCCTACTCCTGAAGCATCAGGCCTCTCTTTTACGCGATTTCCTGCTTCGCTGCAACCAGCATGTCTTGCGCGTTGCTCTTGTTGACAAGAAGCGGGCAAGATCCCGACTGGACCTCTCGGGACGTTTCGAGAGGGGCTTGCTCTGGCCCCTGGCACTAAAAATTAACGCGAAGGTTCATTGATCCAATATGAACCACCCCATCCCAGGTGCCGTTGACACTCGGGAAGATATTATTGGTAATGGTACGCGACTCATACAAGGCTCCCTGATAGGCGAAATCCAGCCCTATCCCCCTTAGGGGAATCCATCCCTTGTCGCCGCTGTCACATTGCATCAAACCGAGAAACCGGCCCCGTCCTTTGCAAAGGAACCCCGTGCCGATGGAGAAGGCGTTGTAATCAGAATCCGGGACTGCCGGGTCAAAGGTTCGGTCAGGGATTGGACTTTCTGAGCGTACGTAGCCCCCACGTAAGGCAACCTCCCAGTCAGGCAGACTCTTGGGGGACAACCACCTGTACTCGGTCCCGACGTTGATGACGAAGACTGCCTTCCAATTACGTGGTTGGGGCAGTGTGACCCCGTTAGACAGGTGAATGTCGAGATTCTTAAAAGAGCTCCAATCCGCGTAATCCACATCCACCTCCACTTTCCACTCCTCGTCGTCAGCGCGCAGCGGCCACGCCGCCAGGGCCCATGTAAAGATCTGGGGAAGGTTCAGGTCTACCGAAGCATCCGCGAAGCGTGCGCCATTGACTAACGCGGCCCCTTGAAGAGCAAGCGTGGTCTGGCTCCGATAGACGAAGGCAAAATTGAGGAGGGGTTTCCCGTCGGGGTTTCGCATGGGCGTATACAACAGGCCTACGTTAAAGCCGACCGCGGTGTCGGTTCCATTGATCTCAATGTCTGACCCCTGTGGAATCCCAAGGGGGACTAAGCCGGATCCCGAGACGCTCTTCAGCTCAGCTTGTCCTTCGCCGAGGAAACTGGCAAAGGTGTAAATATCGAGACCACCGCCAATCGAAATGTACTCGTTCACCTTCACGCCAACCGTCGGTTTAATATCCATTAAAGGCAGGGCCGCAAAGGTGGTGACGCTTGCAAAGGGGGCATCTTTTGGGTAGTCGATCAAGGTCCCAAAAGGAGCGGTGATCCCGAGACCGAGCGTGAGGTTGCCGAACGTTTTGGCCCCAAGATCTTTCAGATTGGCCGTGAGATAAAAGTTAGCCGGAGGGGGATTCGCGATCGGTCCATTAAAATCCCCCGTGACGGTCCCGCCATGTGGACTTGTTTGAGAAAAACTGCCTCCGACGAGGTTAATCCCCAGCGAGTACTGGACTCGTGGTAACTGAGTCATTCCGGCCGGATTGTAATGGAGAGCCGAGGGATCATCCGCCTGAGCCGCAAATGCATTTCCTTGAGCGACTCCCGAGGCACTTTGATAGGGGATCCGGAAGGCTTCCGCATGAACTAGCGACGGTATCGGCAGGAGAAGAAGAGTGAGAAGGAAGAAAGATCTGGAGGAAGATAGGAAAGCTTTGCTGACCGACAGGACCGGCCTACTACGAAGCATGTAGCACAGTCGTAGAGAGATGCACCGCGAACTCAGGATGCGAGTGACGGGGTTGAATCATTGGTGCATTATAAAGAGTTATCTCAACTTTTCAAGGCACGTATCGTGGTCTTGAGAGACAAGGGTCTTCAGAGTTCTGAGTGAGGTGCTTCCACTGAAATAACGGGGCACCTGTAAGGTTTGTATCACTTCATGGACAAATTAGTGAGCGGCAATCAGGATGCAAGACGGTAGGTCTATCCAGGAGTTGGAGGGTTTGACTACACATGGATACAGGAGTACAAACACAGAACAGATTGCCCAGCGCGTCATCCACTCGTCACCACATGGCATCAGCGAGTCTGTCTACAAGCCTGCTCGATATATGTGACGCTCTAATGAACGCACTCCGTCCAGCTGCTTCCAACAATTGGATCAGGAGGGGGTTTCAGCCCTCTAACCATGAGCAGGCAAGGTTCTTGATCCTCAACCCCAGAGAAACACCGGTGCGCTGTGTCGACCACTAGCAAGCTTGATCCTCTGAGTATCAACACGATACGGACCTTGTCCATGGATGCGGTCCAGCAGGCGAATTCGGGGCACCCCGGAACGGCCATGGCTATGGCCCCCGTGGTATACAGTTTGTGGCAGCATTTTCTCAGGTTTGATCCAAGTGATCCCATCTGGCCGAATCGCGACCGATTTGTGCTGTCGATCGGTCACGCGTCCATGCTGCTGTATTCCCTGCTGCATCTGTGCGGGGTAAAGGCAGTCAATCCGAAGTACGAGACCTTGGGCCAACTTTCCGTTACGCTCGAGGATATTAAGAAATTCAGACAACTCGATAGCAAGTGCCCAGGCCATCCGGAATATCGCTGGACATCGGGGGTGGAGACCACGACCGGTCCCTTGGGGCAAGGAGTCGCGACGAGTGTGGGCATGGCCATCGCAGCCAAATGGATGGGCCACTACTTCAATCGCCCTGAGTTCCGAATGATCGATTATGATGTGTATGCGCTCTGCGGAGACGGCTGTATGATGGAAGGCGTGACTGGCGAAGCTGCGTCCTTGGCTGGTCATTTGAAGCTGTCCAATGTGTGTTGGATCTATGACAACAATAAGATCACGATTGAGGGCCACACCGAATGGGCGTTTAGCGAAGATGTCGCGACGAGGTTCATTGGGTATGGCTGGAATGTGACCAGGGTCGGGGACGCCAACGACCTCGAGATGTTAGATCGTGCGTTGAGCACGTTCAAACACACCACGGATAGGCCAACGCTCATCATGGTGGATAGCCATATCGCCTACGGCTCGCCCAATAAACAGGATACCCATGCTGCGCATGGGGAGCCGTTAGGGGAAGAAGAGATCCGCCTGACCAAGCGAAACTACGGCTGGCCTGAGGATGCAAAGTTTTTAGTGCCGCCAGAAGTGCCGCAACATTTTCAGGAGATCATGGGGAAACGTGGGCATGCCGCTCGCGAAGAGTGGATACGATTGTTCAAGGTGTATCAGGCGAAGTACCCAGACCTGGCCGACCATCTCTACCGGATGCAACGGCGAGAGCTTCCTGATAGTTGGGACGAAGACCTCCCAACCTTCCCCACAGACTCCAAGGGAATTGCGGGGCGAGAAGCATCAGCCAAGGTCCTGAATGCCGTGGCCCAACGCGTGCCCTGGCTTCTTGGAGGGTCAGCGGACTTGGCGCCTTCGACCAAGACCCGCTTGAATTTCGAGAAGGCTGGGGATTTTACAGCCAAAGACTATGGTGGTCGGAACTTTCACTTCGGCGTTCGGGAGCATGCCATGGGTGCCATCCTCAACGGACTGTCACTCTCCAAGGTTCGGCCCTATGGTTCGGGGTTCCTCATTTTCAGCGATTATATGCGACCAGCAATCCGTCTGAGCGCGATCATGGAGATTCCGGTCATCTATATTTTCACTCACGACTCCATTGGCGTAGGGGAAGACGGACCTACCCATCAGCCTATCGAGCAACTGGCCTCTCTTCGGGCCGTTCCCGGCCTGATTACTATTCGCCCGGCCGATGCGAACGAAGTCGTTGCAGCCTGGGCTGCAGTGATGAAGCTCCATCACGAACCGGTTGCCCTGGTCCTGAGCCGGCAGGCCCTTCCCACGCTTGATCGCACCAAGTATGCCTCGGCAGCGGGAGTTGCGCGGGGAGGCTATATCCTGGCTGAAGCGCCGACCAGAATTCCAGACATCATTCTCATCGGCACGGGGAGTGAAGTGTCGCTCTGTGTTGAGGCGTATGAAGAGCTCACGAAGGCAGGCATTCAGGCTCGGGTTGTCAGCATGCCCTCATGGGAATTGTTTGAGCGCCAATCCCAGGCGTACAAACAGAAGGTCCTGCCGCCCCAGGTCACAGCTCGGATTTCTGTGGAGCAAGCGGCGACGACCGGATGGGCGCATTATGTGGGTGGGGGCGGGGAGTGCATCGGCATGAAAACGTTTGGGGCATCCGCTCCGTTACAGGCCCTGCAAAAAAAGTTCGGGTTTACCCCGGACCGCATCATTCAGGTGGCCAAAACAGTCCTACGTCGACACTCATTGCCTCAGGCCGCCCCACGGGCATCCAAGAAACAGGTGGTCCCGAAACGTCCTCGCAAACACGCCTAACACTGAGAGGAGACAGAGCATGACAAATAGTCTGCACAGCATCCAGGGCATGGGTCAATCTGTGTGGCTGGACTACATCCGTCGTGACCTGCTGACGAACGGCCAGATGGCACAAATGGTTCGGGAGGACGGGGTCGGCGGGATGACATCGAATCCGGCCATATTTGAGAAGGCCATGACAAGCAGCACCGACTATATGGGGGACCTCAAGAAATTGGCCCGCCAAGGTCTCGACCCGAAAGCCGTCTACGAGCAGTTGGCCATCAAGGATATACAGGACGCGGCCGACATTCTTCGTCCGGTCTATGATCGAACCAAGCAAGGCGACGGCTATGTCAGTCTCGAGGTCTCCCCGCACTTGGCGCGGGACACCAAAGGAACGCTGGAAGAAGCCAGGCGGCTGTGGCAGGCGGTGGGGCGAGCGAATCTCATGATTAAGGTCCCCGGCACCCCCGAGGGCATCCCTGCTGTACAGCAGCTCATTCGCGAGGGGCTGAACATCAATATTACCCTCTTGTTTGCGCAGGAGCGGTATACCGAAGTTGCAGAGGCCTACCTACGAGGATTGGAACAACGGGCGGCCGATGGAGCTGACCTGGCGCATGTGGCCAGTGTCGCCAGCTTCTTCATCAGCCGAATTGATACCTTGGTGGACAAAATGCTGGGAGAGCGGCTGAAGGCCTCCGCCGACCCCAAGGAACAGGCCACGCTGAGGAGCTTAATGGGAAAGGTGGCCATTGCGAACGGGAAACAAACCTATCAGCGGTACCGGAAAATATTTTCTGGCACGCGATGGGATGCATTGGCCAGTAAGGGGGCAAAGAAGCAGCGGGTGTTGTGGGCGAGTACGAGCACCAAAAACCCGGAGTACCGCGACGTGCTCTATATAGAGGAATTGATTGGCGCCGATACGGTGAACACCATGCCGCCGGCGACGTTCGAGGCGTTTCGTGATCACGGAAAAGCACGCCAGAGTCTGGAAGAAGATCTTGAGGCAGCGAACCGGACGATGGAGTCACTGGCAAGAGCAGGAATTTCAATGCAAGAAGTCACCGACGCGCTATTGGAGGAAGCGATTCGCTTGTTTACAGAACCCTTCGACAAACTGCTTGAAACTATCCGGCAGCAGTGCGCAAAGGTTGGTTCGTGAGAATTATGTGACTAGAAGTTGAGGGGAAAAGGAGAAATCACCATGCAGCTCGGGATGATCGGTTTGGGAAGGATGGGCGCCAATATGGTGCGACGCCTGATGAAGGGCGGACACCAATGTGTGGTGTTTGATCTCAACCCTGACAACGTGAAGCAAGTTGCGGGAGAAGGGGCAGCGGGTGCGAGCTCAGTCGAAGATTTTCTTGGGAAAATGGCCAAGCCGAGGGCTGTGTGGGTGATGGTCCCGGCCGGAGACCCGACTGAACAGACGGTGATGGGCCTGGCCCAAAAGATGGATAAAGGGGATATCATCATCGACGGGGGCAACTCGTATTTCAAGGACGATGTGCGTCGCGCCAAGGCCCTCAAGGAAAAAGGGGTTCAGTATCTGGACGTCGGGACCAGTGGTGGCGTGTGGGGAGTCGAGCGTGGCTATTGCATGATGATTGGCGGTCCGGAGCAGGCGGTCAAACATCTTGATCCCATCTTTAGGACCCTTGCGCCGGGCCGAGGGGATATCCCACGCACTCCAGGTCGTGAAAAAATGGGCGGAACTGCGGAGGAGGGTTATTTGTATTGTGGCCCTTCGGGTGCGGGGCATTTCGTGAAAATGGTGCATAACGGCATCGAGTATGGATTGATGCAGGCCTATGCCGAGGGGTTCGACATTTTTCGAAACGCGAACTCAAAAGAGCTTCCCGAAGACCACCGCTACGACCTGAACTTGCCGGACATCGCGGAAGTCTGGCGACGGGGGAGCGTAGTGGGATCGTGGTTGCTAGATCTCACCGCCATGGCGCTCTTGGAAAACCCGAGCCTCTCCGATTATACGGGATCGGTTCAAGATTCTGGGGAAGGCCGCTGGACCATCATGACGGCCATTGAGGAGGCAGTCCCGGCCGATGTGTTGTCCGCCTCTCTCTATACACGCTTTCGGTCCCGGCAGGGACACACCTTTGCGGAGAAAATCCTCTCTGCCATGCGCCACAAGTTTGGTGGTCATGTCGAGAGAGCAACCGGTGGATGATCCGGTCCCCCGCGTGTGCCGGTAGCCCCCCAAAAAGGGGACATTCTCCTTTATAGAGTCGATCCGCCGTAGTGCCTCACGAGCCGAGGCTTTGGCTAAGCCATCGAGGCCGATTGTTCTGCGGTATGTGCTCCACTGAGAAAGCATACTGAATGATGGGCAAAGCGTAGGACGAGAGACTACGGCATCTGTTCTCGATTGTATCGCCCAGCGACGAATCAAACTACAAGGCGCTGAAGCGGATGCCCTGACAGGAGGGCCCGAGTCTAGGTCTTTGGCGAGCCAACGGAGAATAATGATGGCGTATAATGAGGGAACCGCCGAAAGAATAAGAACCATACTCGCCGATCGACGTGTCGTACAAGAGAGGAAGATGTTCGGTGGACTTGCGTTTATGGTAAGGGGCCATATGTGTTGTGGTGTCGTCGACGACACCTTAATGGCGAGAGTAGGGCCGGACCACTACGTGACCGCGGTGGGGCAGAGTCATGTGCGCGAAATGGATTTCACCGGCAAGCCCATGAAAGGTTTCGTGTACGTAGATCCACTAGTATTTGAATCAGACGAACTCCTTCGGTATTGGGTCGGGCTGTGCAAATAATTCGTGGCATCGCTGCCACCAAGGTAGCATCTGCTATGAGTGTTCAGCCGGCACACAACAACAGGGCTAGCTCAGGATGCCACCTTTTCTGGCCTTTTCCAAAGTTTTCTCCTCCGCCGCGCGACATGGTTGGACAGGTCTGTAAGGTTCATCCATCTTATGCGACATTCTAACGTTTGTTTCCGAGGACAGTGCGGTAACCCCCCGGGGCTTCCCTGTCGAGTCCTCGAGGTGATAAGTTGGCATCAGCATGTTAAATGGCAGACCCGAACGGAGCTCAAATCCAAAAAACATGAAGAAAGTTGCCGTGACTTGGTTGGTCCCAACAGTCGTGGTCGTGGTGAGTATTGCCGGCTGCTCCGCCGTGCTTTCGTCTGGCACAGTCCCTCGAACGTTCCAGCCAGCACAGCCCATTGCGCCACAGGACTTTTCCCACCAGGCATTCGACGCGGTCCTGCATGTCCATGTCGATGACGGAGACGTGAACTATCCTGCCATCCTCCGAGACCCCCGGTTTGAAGCCTACCTTGGGCAGTTGAACCATGTGAACCCAAAGCAGTTGCCGTCCCGTGCAGACCGTTTAGCCTTTTGGATCAACGCGTACAATGCCTTTGCGATTAAGGGAATACTGGATGGGTATTCTCCGCGCACCCTCTTTGGCCGGTATCGCTATTTCATCTCCCGGGATTACGCTGTCGGCGGTGCAGCGATCAATCTCTATGACCTGGAACAGAAGCTGCTGATTCCTGATTTTGGTGAGCCACGAATCCATTTCGCGATCGTCTGCGCGTCCCAATCCTGCCCTAAACTCAGTTCTCGGGCCTACACTGCTGACAAGTTGGAGGAGCAATTGGAACAAGGAGCCCGAGGCTTTGTCAATGACACCAGCAAGAACCGATTTGATCGCGAACAAAAGATCGCCTCCCTGTCCAAGATTTTTAAGTGGTTCGAAAAGGATTTTGCGGCGCACTCGGGCTCCCTGCTCGAGTATGTGAAGCAGTATGTGAATGATCCGGAATTAGTGCTAGATATGGAGGGTTCGCCCTATCGTGTCGAGTTTCTTGAATATGATTGGCGGCTCAATGGTATTCCGCCAGAAAAGGAGGCCCGCAGTGCTCGTCAGTCCTAACGAACGTGTGCCGATTGCCCGTCTCCTAAAATTCCTGGAGCTCGGGGAGCGGTTGGCCCATGACTGCGCCAAAGCACAGGCGGCCTTGGCGCCAGAGAAGGGGATGCGGCGCTTTCTCTTGGGGCAAGCGCGGCAAGAGGCGTTCCACGCCGTAGCCTTTCAAGGCGCCATCGCCTGGCTCGCGCCCAGGCACCTTGGCACCTCACCGTTTCTCGAACCACTCGATCGCTACCGCGAGTTGATTCAGGGAGCCATCGCTCGGCGTGACTTTGCCGAAACGCTTCTGGCCGAGCAGATCATTTTGGAAGGAGTTGGGGAGGCGATCTTGCACCGAATCGAGTCCGGGCTAGCCAAGCGAAACGCGCCGTTTCGAAGACTGCGGCAGATCCTGTTGCATCAGGAAGAGGCCCATCATGGATTTGGGGTTCGCGTCTTGGAACGAACCGTGGCCAGGGGCGAGGTGTCCATTGAGCAATTACAGAATTACCTTTCCAAATACCTGGCCTTGACGACCTGCATGATTTTCACCGTGCGTGATCTCTTTGACGAAATCAGTGAGGATGCCACCGCTTATGCGGCGGATGTGCAGACCTATGTGCCCGCTTGGCTGACTTCCCCCCGGCCATAATCTGTAGGCTGAAAAGACAAATGGTCTCGATAATAATTCCCACCTTGAATGAAGAAGTGGCACTTCCTATCACGCTGACTCAGCTGACTGCCGAGCCTGGCGAGTATGAAGTTATTGGCGTAGATGGGGGAAGTCGGGATCGGACCATCGGCATCCTAGCAGCAGAGCCTCGCGTGACTGTGGTGACCGCGCCAAGAGGGCGCGCTTCCCAGATGAACGCTGGGGCCAAGTACGCCCGAGGCGAATGGTTGTTGTTTCTCCATGCCGATACCTTGTTGCCACCGGGCGCCCTAATTCAGCTCAATGGGCTGGAGGGTGACCGGTCCGTCCAAGCTGGAGGGTTTCTGCACAAGTTTTCTGGAGATGATTGGCGTCTCGGGGTCATTTCTTGTCTTGATAATTTTCGGTGTCGCCGATCGCGGATCATTTACGGTGACCAGGCCATGTTCGTCCGGCGTGCCCTCTTTGAACAGTTAGGTGGTTTTCCGGACCACCCCATTCTCGAGGATGTCGCGTTTTGTGAAAAGCTTGTTCGCCTGACCACCCCGGTCCTTTTGTCGCCCCCTGTCGTAACTGATTCACGAAAGTTCGTAAAAATGGGGATCTGGCGAAGCCTTGTCCGAGTCCTGCTCATTATTCTGCACGTGGAATACCGACTCCCCTTTCTCCCACGCGTCTTCTTCAAAGACATTCGGTAAAGATCTCTTCGTTCGTTGTCCCCTCTCGACCAGCAGCCTTTCTGCGGATTAGGTTCTTAACGCGCTCTCGGGATCCTGTTACAATAGGGCATGGATGTGATCACCACTCACCTGAATGCGGACTTTGACGGCTTGGCTTCAATGGTGGCCGCACGCAAGTTGTACCCCAATGCCGTGCTGGTATTTCCGGGTGGTGCGCAGGAGCATGTCAGAGCTTTCCTGTCCGTTCATGACCTTCGGATCACCAGACTCAAGGATTTGGATCTGTCCAAGGTGACGAGGCTGGTGTTGGTCGATACGCAAGA
>JBFJQA010000012.1:0-32273 GCA_041616875.1 Nitrospiraceae bacterium
CATCGCAACCACCTTGGATTGGATGAATTGCACGGGGCCTGTGGTGGGGGCTCTGATGCGTCGGTATGGGGCTTCTCCTGATGATGTTGTTGTAGTGCACGATGATTTGGATCTCCCCTTGGGCCGGATCCGCATCAAGCGGGACGGCGGATCGGGGGGACATAATGGACTCCGCTCAATCATCACCGCACTTGAGACGCCCCAATTCTGTCGGGTCAAGATCGGGATCGGGCAACCGACTCCAGCCGAAGTTCCCGCCGATTACGTTCTCTCGCCATTTTCACACGAAGAACTCGATAAGGTCGCCCAGGTCTTAGACCGAGCCGTTTCGGCTCTTGAGTGCCTCATTCGAGATGGGCCGGACGCTGCGATGAATCGGTTCAACCTGCGCGCTTTCACGGAGTGATCACATGGGTCTGTGTTGTGGAATGATTGGCCTTGCCAATGTAGGAAAAACGACGTTGTTCAACGCGCTGGTCGGGGGACAAGCGTTGGCTGCCAATTATCCCTTTGCTACGATCGAGACCAACATCGGCATCGCCCAGGTTCCTGATCCTCGCTTGGGGACCCTACAGAAGATCTTTCAATCGAAAAAGGTGACGCCTAGCACCCTAGAAGTCCGCGATATCGCTGGCTTAGTGAAGGGGGCGAGTCAGGGGGAAGGGCTGGGTAATCAGTTCCTGGGGCAGGTGAGGGAAGTGGATGCCTTGTTGCATGTCGTCCGATGCTTTGAAGCGTCGGATGTGGTACATATCGGTGGCGGAATCGATCCAGTTCGGGATATTGAGACCATTGAGACAGAATTGATCCTAGCCGACCTGGAAACCTTGGACCGCCGCCAGCAGCGTGTTGAAAAACGCCTCAAATCCGGAGATCAGAAGGCCGCGCGAGAGAGGACCATCCTTCACAAATTGGTTGAAATACTCAACAAGGGTGAATGGCTGCGGCGGCAAGATCTTTCGATTGAGGAGCGCGCTATGTTGGATGAATGTCAGCTGCTCTCAGCCAAGCCTGTGCTCTTTGTCATCAACGCATCTGAGGGCATCGGCTTTCAAGACGCCCATGTCCAAGCGGTTCGGGAATTGGCAGAAAAGAAAGGCGCTCCCGCCATCCTCCTCTGCTGCCAGCTGGAGGCTGAGCTTTCCACACTACCCGCGGAGGAGCAGGCCCCCTACTTGCGTGAGTTGGGGTTACAGGAAGCAGGTCTGGTCCGGCTAACGGGAGCTGCCTACGAGCTTCTTTCCTTGATCACTTTTTTTACAGCTGGAGAGGAAGAGTCAAGGGCTTGGCCCCTCAGGAAGGGAACGAAAGCCTCCCAAGCTGCCGGGAAAATCCATTCGGATATGGAGCGAGGGTTTATTCGAGCCGAGGTTTACGCGTACTCAGATCTCCTCGCGTGCGGCACCGCGGCCGGGGTTCGCGAGAAGGGACTATTCCGGCTGGAGGGAAAGGAGTATGTCATCCAGGAGGGGGATGTTGTATATTTTCGATTTAATGTGTGAACCCTGTGGTTCCTCCCAAACAAGGCGAGGAATCGATGGGCAGGTGTTTCCCGGCGAAAATTGACAGCTTATTTGGGGGTATGATACTTTCTCCCACTTAATCACGTACCTGCCCCTCGCTCTGGGCTATTGCCTGGGGCCATTTGGCCAGGAGGAGGTCTACCGCATGCCGTTTTACGATTCCATCTTTATCGTTCGTCCCACTCTCTCCGATGAGGACGCCAGCAAGGTGATCGACAAAATGAAAGGGGTCCTCGAAAAATCAGGCGCCATCCTCGTCAAGGTAGAAAACTGGGGAAAAAAGAAGCTCGCTTATGAAGTGAAGCGCGAGCGCAAAGGAACCTTCGCCTACTTCCATTTCCAAGGCGAGGGCAATGCTGTCGCTGAACTAGAGCGGTCGTATCGTCTCGAGGATTCCGTTATCAAGTTCTTGACGGTGAGGATGGAACAAGGAGCTCCTGCCAACCCGCCAACTGACGTGAAGGAGCCTGCTCGTGACGGGGTTCAATAAGGTCATTTTGATCGGGAACCTGACGAAAAATCCAGAGCTCCGCTACACACCAAGCGGGACTCCGGTGACGAGTTTTGGGCTTGCCGTCAACCGTCGATTCAGACAGGCATCGGATTTGAAAGAAGAGGTCTGTTATATTGATATTGTGGTGTTCGGGAAGCAGGCCGAGCACTGCGGACAGTATTTAAGTAAGGGAAATGGTGTCATTGTAGACGGGCGTCTGCAGCAGCGTCGCTGGGAGACGGAGGACGGGCAACGGCGAAGCAAGCATGAAGTCGTCGCTCAGTCAGTAACCTTTCTTCCTAAAAAACAGGAATCGGGTCTCGAGGCCGGTGTAGTGGAACAACCGGGGCTTGATGAGGAAATAGAAGCTTAGCAGCGGGGGAGGCAAACTGTGGAGCGAGGACGGGGGCTTACGAGGCGACGTAATTGCCGATTCTGTCAGGAGAAAACGCCCATCGATTTCAAAGACGTCGGTCTACTGAGGAGTTTTCTCACTGAGCGAGGAAGAATCGTTCCCAGGCGAATTTCGGGGAATTGTATGGGCCATCAACGTGAATTAACTGTGGCGATCAAACGAGCGCGCACAATTGCGATGGTGGCCTTCTCGGAAGAACATTGAGTGTCCTGCAGGACGGGAGGACAGAAGGCCACAGCGGGCGTCTGTTGAACAACTCTCGCGTGAAATACGTACAAGCCAGGAAGGGGTTGGGAATTTATGGCTGTGCCCAGCCTTCGTGTCAGTGAGATTCCGCAAGAGGGGCTGGATATTGCGTGGGAGGTTCCTCCTGCAGAGTTGGATCTGGAGCCGACGGATGTGCGAGTGCGGGGAGAATTGTATCTCGATGCAAAAGCGGTTTTACTCGATAAGGTGCTTAGGGTGAGTGGAGTTCTTTCTGGCACCATCGTGCGTCAATGTGTCCGCTGTCTGACTGACTATGAGGACCACTGCACTTTTTCGTTTGCGGTGGAGTATCGAAGTGAGCAGAAATCTCAGGTGAGGCTTTCACAGGCACCGCCGGCCGCTGGTGTGCATAGATCGAAGGAACATCTCCCCTTAATGGAGAGTGAACCCTACACCTACTCCGGAGATTGTATTGACCTGGGTCCTATGCTCCGGGAACAGGTGATTTTGGGTGATCCGATTCAGCCACTTTGTCATGAGAACTGCCAGGGGATCTGCCCGGTTTGCGGACGAGATCGAAACCAATCACCATGCGAGTGTCCTGAGGAGCAGCCGGCTAGTCCGTTTCATGTTCTGAAAACCCTGCGGCCGATGCCCGAGTTCCTCGCAGCCAGAACCGCGCGACCTTCTAAGTCGAAACCAACATAACCCGCAAATCCATGAGGAAAGACGATGGCGAATCCCAAACATAAATTGTCGCGTGCACGGAGAGATAAGCGAAGAACGCACAAAAAGATTACCCCCCCAAGCTTTTCGGTCTGCCCTCAATGCCATGAGCCCAAGCTTCCCCACTTCACGTGCCTCAACTGTGGGACCTATAAAGGCAAGGCGGTGATCGCAGTCGAAGAAGCCTAATCCTATGGATCCCTCCCGAAGGGCCCAACCGATTCAGTGTTGTCTGTCACGGGTCCCCTTCTCCTGGTACAAAATGTTAAACAGGTCAATGTGTTCTCGACCAAATGCGCGTGACTCTCAGGTCACGCTCTGAGGAGGCGAGTCCAGGCCTCTCCACATATGAGGGTATCGTTGACCGAGGGCAGAGGGGTATGGGGCGTGATTAGTTGCGCCGGCAGGACTGCTTGCGTGCCTTATGAGGATTGCGTTAGATGCGATGGGCGGGGATCACGGCCTGACTCCAACTATTGAGGGTGCCGTCGAAGCCGCTAAAGAGTTCAATGTCGAGGTGGTCTTGGTTGGGGATGAACCCCAGATCAAGGACCACCTTCGTCGTCTGAATTGCTCGGATTCCCGCTTAACCATTCGTCATGCCCCCCTGACAGTTGGCATGCATGAGCCTCCTTCTCAAGTCGTCCGGAAGAAACGGGAGTCCTCCGTCTGGATTGCCACTCAATTGGCGAAGGGCGGGGAGGCGAGTGCGGTGGTGAGCGCAGGCAATACGGGGGCCAGTATGGTCGCAGCCTTCTTTGTATTCGGTGTCATTAAAGGCGTTGAACGGCCCGCTATCGCTGCCACCCTTCCCACTCTTACCGGAACTGCGGTGATGCTAGACGTGGGGGCGAATGTTGATTGTACGGCAAAGAACATACAGCAATTTGCTCTTATGGGGAATGAATACAGCAAACATGTATTTGAAAAGCCGAGTCCGCGGGTTGGACTGCTGAGTATTGGCGAAGAAGACACGAAAGGCAATGAGGTAACGAAGGAAGCCCTAAGACTCCTTAAGGCCAGTCCCCTCAATTTTATCGGTAATGTCGAGGGGCGGGATGTCTACAGTGGGGTGGCTGATGTTGTCGTGTGCGACGGATTCATCGGAAATGTCGCGCTGAAGATTTCCGAAGGCGTGGCAGAAACATTTAAAAAGATCCTGCTCAAGGAAATCGTGAGCTCACGATTGGGAAAACTGGCCTATTTTTTTGTATCGGGTCCACTTCTCCGTCTTCGACGTCGCATGGATTATGCAGAATTTGGTGGGGCCCCACTATTGGGTGTGAACGGAACCACAATCATCTGCCATGGCCGCTCATCCTCTAAGGCAATCAAGAATGCTATCGGGAGGGCTAGAATCCTAGCTGAAAGCCGTCTGAATGATCTTATCCTTCGTGATATTGAGGGAAGGGCTGATTCGACACTCCCCGGCGGCATAAGGGAGAAGGGAACGAATGAGAGCCCGGATTAATGGGACCGGGTCCTACGTTCCCGATCGGGTACTGACGAACGTCGATTTGGAACGGATGGTCGAGACCTCCGACGCCTGGATTGTTGAGCGGACGGGTATTCGAGAACGACGGATTGCCGCCCCAGGGGAAACCTGTTCAGATCTGGGAGTGAAAGCAGCGGAGCGGGCGCTAACCGCTGCTGGAGTCGGCGCGGAAGACCTCGATTTCATACTTGTCGCAACCTGCTCAGGCGATTCCCCACTGCCGGCGACTGCCTGTCTCATTCAGCAGCGCTTAGGAGCTGGACGGGCCGCGGCTTGTGACCTATCCGCGGCGTGCTCTGGGTTTCTGTATGCGTTAGCCATCGGTGATGCCATCGTGAGATCTGGGGCTCGACATGTTCTCGTTGTCGGCTCCGAGGTCATGTCCATCTTTATGGATTGGAGAGACCGCGGTACGTGCATCCTCTTTGGCGATGGCGCGGGCGCTGTTGTCCTGGGTCCGACCGGTGACGACAGGGGAATACTGTCCTCGCACCTCCACTCGGATGGCAGTTTCTGGGATTTGATTTGCGTACCGGGGGGAGGCGCAAAATTTCCCCCTTCTGAGAAGGTGCTGAGCGAGGGACTGCAGTACCTCAAAATGAAGGGCAATGAAACCTTTAAAATTGCGGTGAGGACATTAGAAGATGTCGCTCGGGAAGCCCTGGCAGCCAATCGGATGTCTGTTGACGACCTCGATCTGTATGTCCCGCATCAGGCCAATGTCCGTATCATCAAGGCAGTGGCCTCCAGGCTTGGTTTACCCATGGAAAAAGTGGTCATGAACATGGATCGCTACGGCAATACATCTGCTGCCTCAATTCCCCTCGCCTTGGATGAGGCTGTTCGAGATGGGCGAATCCGGGAAGGGAACTTGGTTATGATGGAGGCCTTCGGAAGCGGGTTGACGTGGGCCGCGTCCCTAGTTCGCTGGTGAGCGATTAAGATAGTATTCGGTGAATATCTGAGTCCGGAGCTGACGGGGCTGCTCGTCTGCTCGACATGACGGGAGAATAGGGATGCAGCCCGAATGACACCCACCGGCCCTTCGACAGGAAAGGCGCACCGATCCTGAGAACTTCGCTCAAGCGTGGGAAGTCGTGCCCCACAGCTAGCTGGTCAAGAAAGGCACCTCGGCCCTCCACGGAGTTCTACCAAGCGAGGCCCGGCGTTGTCGTGGCTCGGGGCTGCTTATTGGCAGTCTCCCTAAAATACTTTTTCCCGTTGACAATAAAAAACGTTTCCCTCATATCATATCGACGATGTCGAAGAAAGTGGCACTTGTATTTCCTGGGCAAGGCTCTCAATCTGTGGGAATGGGCAAGGGTCTCTATGAGACCTATCCCCAGGTGCGGCCCATCTACGAGGAAGCCAGAGCGATTCTCAAGTATGATGTGGCGGCTTTGTGTTTTGAGGGACCGGCGGAGCGTCTGAATCTGACGGAGTATACCCAGCCGGCCCTGCTCACGGCGAGCATAGCAGCACTCCGGCTCATTGAGCCCTTGGGGCTTGAGCCGGTGGCCGTCGCCGGGCATAGTCTCGGGGAATATTCGGCCCTTGTTGCCGCGGGAGGTATCGAATTTGGTCAAGCCCTGTCCCTTGTACAAAAACGGGGGCGGTACATGGCCGAAGCGGTTCGCCCCGGAGCCGGAATGGTAGTGGCCCTTCTGGGGCTCACCAGTGAGGTGGTGGATGAGTTGTGCCGGGAAGCCTCATCGGTGGGCGTCGTGGCTCCGGCCAATTTCAATTCCCCAGGGCAAGTGGTTATTGCAGGAGAAAAGGCTGCGGTGGTGCGAGCGGTCGAACTTGCAAAAGCCAAGGGATGTCGTAAGGGCGTCCCGCTCCCGGTCAGCGTTCCTGTCCATACTCCCCTGATGCAGGCCGCGGCGGATCGATTGGCCAAAGACGTAGCCGATACACCTTGGAGAGACTTAACCGTTCCTCTCGTCAACAACGCCGACGCGAAGTCTATTTTGAAAGCGATCGATGTGCAGGCGTCCTTGGTGCGCCAGTTGCCCTCACCGGTGCGATGGGAAGGGTCAGTGAAGGCCATGTATAACATGGGAGTCAGAACCTTTGTTGAGGTTGGCCCCGGGACGGTCCTCACTGGCTTGATCAAACGTTGTGTGCCTGATGTCGCGCTGTTGAATGTCCATGATCAGAAGTCACTCGAAGTCGCAGAGAACGCCTTAAGGGGCGGAATGTAACGCTGGTGATGCCAGCCTGGGTATGAACCAGGGACTGGTCTATAGCGGTTACCCCCGACCGGGCAAAAGCGGACGGTCCTGATGTCTCTTCAAGGAAAAGTCGCGATCGTGACTGGTTCGGCCCAGGGGATTGGGCGTACCATCGCGGAAACTCTCGCGCGGGACGGGGCAGACCTTGTCATTGCGGACCTGGATCCGGGACGGTCACAGGAGGTCACGGATGCAGTCAGTCACATGGGCCGGCGGGTGCTGAATTTCAAGGTAAATGTCGCAGACTGGAATGACGTCAAGCAGATGACCGACCAGGTCCTCAAGGAGTGGGGGAAGATAGATATCTTGGTGAACAATGCCGGAGTGACCCGTGATGGCTTGCTCGTACGCATGAAGGATGACGACTGGAACCTCGTGCTCCAAGTCAACCTCAATGGAACCTTTCACTGTACTAAGGCGGTTCTCCAGCCGATGACCAAGCAACGATTTGGACGTATCGTCAACATCGCGTCCATCGTTGGGGTTATGGGTAATGCTGGACAAGCCAACTATGCGGCGTCAAAGGCGGCGGTGATTGGGTTCACGAAGGCGGTTGCCAGGGAGTATGCGAGCCGGATGGTCACTGTCAATGCCGTGGCTCCGGGGTTCATCGATACCGCGATGACGAAGACTTTGGCGGCTGACGTCAGGGAGACCTTGCAGAAGCAGATTCCGCTTGGTCGTTTAGGCCTCCCCGGTGACGTGGCTGGGGCTGTGCGATTCCTGGTCTCCGAGGATGCGAGTTATATCACTGGCCACGTGTTACATGTGAACGGCGGTATGCTCATGGTGTAGTGAGAGGCGATGTGACTGCAGAGGGGGATGACCTAGGTATCTCCTCGCGGAAAGGAGGGCAGTATGGGGAAGGAGGTGGAGAAATCAATGTCGGTTGACGATCGAGTCAAGAAGATTATTGTCGAGCAGTTGGGGGTTGAAGAGGATGATGTGACTCTAGAGGCCAAGTTTGTGGAAGATTTAGGGGCTGATTCGCTCGATACCGTTGAGCTGGTAATGGCTTTTGAAGAAGAGTTTGAAATTGAGATTCCGGACGAGGACGCGGAGAAAATTCTTACGGTAGGGCGTGCCATCGAATATATAAAAGAAAAGATGTAGCCCCTCAAGCCACGAGTATGAGTCATACGACGACACGACGAGTTGTTGTGACCGGCCTCGGACTGATCACCCCTCTCGGTACCGGACTGGAAAAAACATGGAATGCGCTCTGTTCGGGGACTTCCGGCATTGAACGCATTACGCGTTTTGATCCGACGGGATATCCCTGTCAGATTGCTGGAGAGGTTCGAGATTTTGATCCAGCCCAATTCATCGAGAAAAAAGAAATCAAGAAAATGGATACCTTCATCCAATTCGCCGTCGGTGCGAGCCAGATGGCAGTGGATGATGCCAGTATCAAGGTGACCTCCGAAAATGCCGAGCGGGTCGGGGTTTACATCGGGGCCGGAATTGGTGGTCTTCCCGCCATTGAGCATTATCACAAAATCCTTTTAGAAAAAGGATGCGATCGAGTCTCCCCATTCTTCATACCTATGGTGATCATTAATCTTGCCTCGGGGCAGGTGGCGATAAGGTTGGGAGCGAAGGGGCCAAATTCCTGCGCTGTCACCGCTTGTGCCACGGGGAATCACTGTATTGGGGATGCCTTTCGACTCATCCAGCGGGGAGACGCGGATGTCATGCTGGCAGGTGGGGCGGAGTCTACAGTCTGTCCCCTGGCCGTGGCGGGGTTTTCTGCGGCCAAAGCCCTCTCGAAGCGGAATGATGAGCCCGGCAAGGCAAGCCGGCCTTTTGACCGCGAGCGGGATGGGTTTGTGCTCGGAGAAGGAGCGGGGGTCGTGGTCCTCGAAGAATATGAGAGTGCCCGCAGGCGGGGAGCTCGTATCTACTGCGAGCTAATCGGCTATGCGATGACCAGCGATGCCTATCACATTACGGCCCCTCCCGACGATGGCGAGGGAGCGGTCAGATGTATGGAGTTGGCGATCAAGGATGCAGGGGTGAGCAAAACAGACGTGGGATACATCAATGCCCATGCCACCTCGACATTTGCAGATAAAATAGAGAGTCACTCCATTAAGCGGGTGTTTGGGGACCAGGCCTATCAGATTCCCATCAGTTCCACGAAGTCCATGACCGGCCACCTTCTGGGTGCCGCAGGTGGCGTTGAGGCGGTGTTTGCCATCCTAGCCATGTATCGGGGCGTCATCCCTCCCACCATCAACTTGGAGAATCCCGACCCCGAATGCGATCTCGACTATGTGCCTGGTGTTACCCGTCACGCTGGGGTCAATGTGGCACTCTCCAATTCATTCGGATTCGGCGGCGTCAACGCCTGCCTGCTATTCAAGAAGCTGGATTCTTCCTAGCCCTGATTCTCTTCGAGGGCACAACGGTTCAACATGAGCTTGCCGGATCTGGCCGAGGTGCAGCGGGCGATTAGGTACACTTTTCGTCGGTCTGAGTTGCTCGAGGAAGCTCTGACGCATCGATCCTATGTCAATGAGCTCAAGATCAAAGGAGGAAAGGATAACGAGCGATTGGAGTTCCTGGGAGACGCGATTCTGTCGCTTATTGTTAGCGAATATTTAATCACATGCTTTCCAGACGATTCCGAAGGGGAACTCTCGAGAAAAAAGGCGAAGCTGGTGAGTGAAGGTTCGCTCGCCAAAGCTGCCAAGAGGATGACCCTAGGACAATTTCTCCTACTCGGGAAAGGGGAGGAGCGAACCAATGGTCGTGAGAAGAACTCCCTGCTCGCCGATGTGTTGGAGGCCCTCATCGCGGCCGTGTATATCGATGGGGGATTAACGGCGGCGCGGGCCTTTGCACACGAGGCCCTTGGCCAAGAGTACGTTGAACTGAGAGAGGGATTTGTCGGGGAAGGAACGCGAGACTACAAGACTCAATATCAGGAGTGGTGTCAAAAACGGTTTGACATGTTGCCACGCTATGTCACTGTGCGTGAGTCAGGCCCTGACCATCAGAAAACGTTCGAAGTGGAACTTATGGTCAATGCAGACGTCATGGGTCGTGGAGTAGGACGAACGAAGAAGGAGGCGGAACAGATGGCCGCGAAGCAGGCCCTTGATTACGTGGCCAAGGCCTAGCTCGCATTAGACAAAATTGACTATCATTCCTCTTGTTGAGAAAGCGGGAGCGCTCATCAGAGAAAGGTAGCCCATAGAAACGGAGAGGAAAAAGGGGGAACTATGTTGCGCAGGGATCTCGTAAGAAGAGTGAAGGCATTGGTGACAATCATAACAGTGGCGCTAGTCTGGAGCGCAGGTCCGGCCGCTATCGGGGCGGATAACCCAAAAATGGGCAAGAGCGCGGCAAAGGGCGGAACGGCAGGTGCGATCATCAAAACCAAATTTGGGGACATGGAAATAAGATTCTTCGAGGATCGAGCACCCAAGCACGTGGAAAACTTCTTGACCTTGGCAAAAAAAGGATTTTACGACGGCACCATTTTTCACCGAGTGATACCAGGGTTCATGATCCAAGGGGGCGACCCCAATACCAAGGACCTCAACAAGAAAGAGGCCTACGGCATGGGTGGTCCTGGGCATATGGTGAAGGCGGAGTTTAACGATACGCCCCACAAACGCGGGATTGTCTCCATGGCCCGTGCGCAAGATCCGGATAGTGCGGGATCGCAATTTTTCATCGTCGTGGAAGACTCTCGCTTCTTGGATAACAAGTACACCGCCTTTGGAGAGGTGGTAACGGGCATCGGTGTGGCGGATAAAATCGTCAGCCAGCCTCGCGATAAGAGGGACAACCCCTTGGAACGGATCGAGATGACAGTGATCGTAAAGGAGTGAGGACACGGGAGCTGCAGTGCCTGAGACCTTCGGATCCTAGATGCACAGCACGACTCTCGGCCAGATATTCCTTGTCGGACTTGGCGGCTTTGTCGGATCGGCTGCGAGGTTTGTCGTCGCTGGGATGGTTCACCGAGTCATTCCCCTGAGCACCTTCCCTTATGGGACGTTGGCCGTCAACGTGCTTGGGTGCCTGGCAATCGGCTTTCTCGGTGGACTCATGGAACTTCGCGACGTTCTGGGTCCGTCCCAGCGACTGTTTCTCTTGGTCGGGGTTCTAGGTGGGTTTACCACGTTTTCCTCCCTGGCCTATGAGACCATCGGCTTGTTCCACGCCGCAGAGTTCGGAAGATCCCTAGCCAATGTAGCCGGCCATGTGGTCCTCGGTCTGGCAGCTGCTTGGGTTGCCTACCGCGGGGCGCAGTATCTCTGACATACTGATGATGCTTCCCAATGAAGGGTACCTCCTCCGAATCTTCATAGGCGAGAGCGATCGCCACGCCGGGATCCCCTTATTCGAGTGGCTTGTTCAGGAAGCGAGAAGACAGGGACTCGCCGGCGCGACGGTCTTTCGAGGTCTGCAGGGGTTCGGTGCACATAGTCGCGTACATACGGCTCGAGTCTTGAGGCTGTCCACCGATCTACCGGTCGTGGTGGAGATCGTTGATCAGCGCGAGAGAATCGAAGCCTTTCTGCCCGTAATTGAGGGTGTCATCCTTGAGGGCTTGGCGACGTTAGAGAAGGTGGAAATTCGTTTTTACAGAAGCGGGTCAACAGTCAAGGGATGAGCCTAGGTTGCCCTAGTGAGACAAGGAGTCTGACCGCTGCTGGCGTGGCCTCCTGGCATTGAATCAGGCCCTTACGCGTTTTGAAACCGCGAACATGGAAATTGCTCCTATGGAGCTCATCCTTTCCTTCGTTTGATCGGGGATGCCTGGCAGCGTCGCGCCAATTCGTTTCGACACCTTATCTGTTAGCGGTGGTCATGATGGGTATGAATGTGGCCGGGTGGTTCGCTGGGTGCCTGAGAGAGTTGGGTGGGGAGAACGATGCGGCCCGTCTCCTGTTGTTTGGCGAGGTGCTCGGCGATTGCTGGATGGTGTGTCTTGATATACCCGATGAGGCCTGTAAGAAAACGTTGAGACTGCAGACCTGGACCTGAGAATTCTTGCACGAAGGTGAGGGCCTGATCCAAGACATCGGTTTTGGTCTGGTTATCCAGCGTTTGCTGGGGATCCTGTTTAACGTAGGCTTCATACTCCTTTTTCAGATGCTCGGCGAAGACGGGTTGGGGCGCGTTGGGGATGTGTAGAGGGCTGATCGTCCGCCTCAAGGAATGAATCCCTGCAACAATTTCTGCGTCTTGGCCGTCGCGGCGATTCAGGAAGTAAGAAAAGCACACGACCTCGATGAGGTTAAAAAACGCGGCAGCCTTTTCCCCGCCCAATTCAAACAGCCTCTTGTAGAACTCCCTTCGTGCTTGGGCAAATCGCTCGCCAATTCGCTTCTGCTGATAGTCACTATTCGGATCGAGGTAGGCACAATCGGTCGGACAGGTGATTCGCACCATGCGGTGTTCTCCGCAACACTGGCTGCAAATTAAGCCGCCGAGCGCGGGGCAAGAGCGTTTCCCTTTCCTTTCATGGCAGTAGAGACACTTGTTCATTCTGGGGGTCGCTCTCTTTCTGGAGGGGCGGGGAAGCCAAAGCCGTAGTCCGCGAGGGTCCGGTTTTTCTTCCTCGATCTGTTGGGCGACTCCAGCCCGTTCATTTCTGCAGTGTTGCTATACAAGTACGGGACCAGAATAAGGTTATTCTCCCGGTCCACGCTAATATCCGCGGGAGTGGGGAGGTATTCGGCAATCACTTGGAAGTGGCCGTCAGGCCTCATGCGCCAAATCTTCCCCGTGGTGAAATCGGAGATATACAGGTTTCCCCACGTGTCGAAGTCCAGTCCATCCAGGTTCTTAAATCGTGAGGAAAAGAAGCCGTTGGACACGAGTTCCGTGATGTGTCCGCGCCCATCCACATCCAGGATCTTTCCTTTATCCCAACTGGCTACAATCAGGTGACCCGTCCTGGGATCCAAGGTCAGTCCACGTGGACCTGACAGAGTTTCATCCCTGACGAGCACGGAGATCGCATGGTCGTCGTTGGTGTTGATCCGATAAATAGTATTCGTTACGAAGTCAGACATATACAGGAAGCCTTTTCCCGCATGCAGAACGTCAGCAAGCCCCACTCCCTGTGAGATCCCCGGCGGTGAAGGTATTGTAACTGTGACGAGAGGTGCACCGGTTTCCGTGTCAAATCCTCGCAAGGTATCTAGATCCGCCACGTAGAGTATTTTCCGAACGATGGCCATTCCCTTCGGGGCATGCAGGATCGTCCGGCCTTTGCCTCCTTGGATAAAGTGGAGATTGACGACCTTGCCCTTTCCGTCCAACTTGGTAATGAATCCGTTGTTGTCTCTGGCATCCGACTCACCATTCACATTGGAAATAAAGTATTCTTGATGAGCCGAGTCCGACAGGAAGCTCTGGGGGCCATTCAATCCTGTGACCTGAAGAGCCTGGCTGCTAGATGCCCAGCAAAAGAGAGACAAGGTGCAGGACGCAACCCAGAGGATTCTCTGTCCCCACCAGGCGGAATTGACCCCTCGTCGGCGCAATTTTGTATCTCTCATTGGTAGTGAGGACATTCTTCCTATGTGCCAATCAATGGCGGAGCCGAGGACAGGTGTGCTTTCAGAGTTGCATGGTAAATGAGGGTCCGAAATGCTGTCAAGGAAGCCTGGAATTGACTTGCACTCAAACCCCCTGCTAAGGTTATTTTTTAAGTCGCTCAGGTGTTCTACGAACAAGCATGGGGGGGCCGTGGCTGCACAGATCATTGATGGGAAGGTGCTGGCCCTCAGCATACGGGAACGAATTTCCAGGGAGGTGGCGGACCTGCACGCGCGGTCTGGGGTGCGACCCGGGCTGGCCGCAATCTTGGTAGGCGAAGATCCGGCCTCGCAGGTCTATGTCAAGAACAAGCAGAAGGCGTGTGACGCTGCTGGCATCTATGTGGACGCACACCGACTTCCAGCAACGACGACGCAGGCCGAGCTTCTCGCCTTAATCGACAAGGTGAATACGGACCCAAAGATTCACGGCATCCTCGTCCAGCTTCCCCTGCCACCACACATTGATAGTAAGGTAATTCTGGACGCGGTATCTCCGCAGAAAGACGCCGATGGCTTCCACCCGTACAACATGGGCCAGCTCGTGGTCGGGCAGGCAGCATTTGTTCCATGTACCCCCAAGGGGGTACTGCACATGATTGATTCCACTGGTGTCCAACTTGAGGGCAAGCGGGCTGTCGTGGTGGGGCGGAGCAACATAGTCGGTAAGCCGGTCGCCCTTTTGTTGATGCATCGAAACGCTACGGTAACGGTGTGCCACTCGAAAACCCGCGATCTCCCATCCGTCTGCCGAGAAGCGGACGTGCTGGTTGTCGCAATCGGAAAGGCGAAGTTTCTGACCTCCGACATGGTGCGGGAAGGGGCCTTGGTAGTCGACGTGGGGGTCAATCGCTTGCCGGACGGATCGCTCACTGGAGACGTTGACTTTGGCCCAGTCAGCGAGCGTGCAGCGTGGATCTCTCCAGTGCCGGGTGGTGTGGGGCCTATGACCGTCGCAATGCTTATGGAGAACACCCTTGCATCGGCTAAGCGAGTAGCCGGCAAAGATGGGCCGGGCAGGGGCTCTTGAAATCGACGTGAGACTCCACCTATGTCCCGTAACGTAGAACGGCTGGCAGAAGTTCTCGACCGAGGTCAATTTGCGGTGACGGTCGAGTACAATCCACCAAAAGGGACCAACGTCTCTGGGCTTCTGGAGAATGCCAAGAAGCTTGTCGGTCGAGTGCACGGCGTGAATGTGACCGATAACACCGCTGCCGTCATGCGGGCCAGTTCTATCTCGGTCTGTCGTCTTCTCTATGAATTGGGCCACGATCCAGTCATGCAGATGACCTGTCGCGATCGAAATCGCCTGGGCATTCAATCCGATTTGCTTGGCGCGCATGTATTGGGGATTCGAAACGTCCTGTGTCTGACGGGGGATTACCCGACCGTTGGTGATCACAAAGAAGCTAAGCCGGTGTACGATTTGGACTCAGTCCAAATTATGCAGTTGATCCGAAACCTGAACAATGGCCATGATCTCGGTGGGAACAAATTGGATGGGACCACAGACTTTCGCATTGGAGGCGCTGTCACTCCCGAGGCCGATCCCGCGGGTCCGATGCTGGCCAAGTTTGAAACGAAGGTAAGTGCTGGCGCTCAATTTTTTCAAACTCAAGGCATCTACCACCCCGACCAGTTCAGCTCGTTCAGCCAAGCGATTCGTCCCTTTAAGGTCAAGGTGCTGGCGGGAATTCTCCTGTTGAAAAGTGCCAAGATGGCGGAGTTCATGAACGCCAATATCCCTGGCGTGTCAGTTCCGGAAGACACCATCTCCGAATTGCGAATGGCAGGAGACAAACACGCACTGGAGGCCGGTATTGAAATAGCGGTGCGCACGATCAAGGCCGTCCGTCCATGGTGCGACGGGGTGCACATCATGGCTATTAAGGCGGTGAATCGGCTGCCAGAAATTCTTTCGAGGGCGGAGTTGACGTAATGACGGTCCCAGAATTTCAGCGTTACAAGCAAGCCGGGAAAAAGCTGATCCTTGTAACAGCCTACGATGCCCTGTTCGCCAAGATTGTGGAGGCCGCTGGAATCGAGGCTGTTCTGGTTGGCGATTCACTCGGGATGGTGGTGCAAGGAAAGTCGGACACCTTGTCGGTGAGCATGGATGAGATGGTGTATCACACGAGCCTCGTTGCAAGGGCTACGGAGCGAGCCTTGGTTGTCGCCGATATGCCCTTTCTGTCCTACCAGGTCAGTGCTGAAGAGGCGGTCCGAAATGCCGGGCATTTGATCCAGGCCGGGGCAGCGGCTGTGAAGGTCGAGGGGGGTGAACCGGTAGTAGATCGGGTGCGAGCCATGACCCGATACGGAATACCGGTCATGGGGCACCTGGGCATGACACCCCAATCGGTTCGTCGCCTCGGGGGGTATAAGGTGCAAGCCAGAGACCAGACGCAGGCCGACGCCCTATTAGCCGATGCCGTGTTACTCGAATCAGCCGGGGTGTTCGCCATAGTGCTGGAAGCCATCCCTGCCCCCCTGGCAAAACAGGTAACGGAGACGGTAACCGTTCCCACTATCGGGATTGGAGCCGGCCCACACTGTGACGGGCAAGTCCTCGTGCTCTATGATTTGCTCGGGCTGTTTGATGAGTTTGTTCCCAAGTTTGTGAAGCCCTATGCTCACCTCAAAGCTGATGCGCTGCAGGCGCTCCGACGGTACAAAGAAGAGGTGGAGAACGGTAAGTTTCCTAGCCAAGACGAAAGTTATAGGTAGGCCCCTCTCCTTTCCTCCTGCCCAAGTTCCTAACACCTTGTTCAATTCGATCAAACCAGAGTGCGGTTGGACCGGCGCATTGCGCGATATCTTGCCGTTGTCTGGGCCTCATTCATGGCTCCGAGTCCACGGAGCTCAACATGAGAGGTTGAAAACGCAAATTCTCTTGGTCCGGTAGCGGGAGAATGATAAGAAATATCAATGACAAAGAATACCTTGGGTCATTGTCGAGTGGAAATCATTGCATGCCAGCCGACCAAGACTACGAGGGGACACAGGAGTATCTGACTGTTTCCAATATTGTGTGGGATCGTGTCGCTAGGCCGTTCCCGCGAGCCTTGTGATTCAGAATTATCCTGCCCGGTAGAGAAAGGTTGCTCATGGCCAAAATAGACGCCCTTTTCAAAATTATGGTGGAACAGGGAGCCTCCGATCTGCATTTGGTTTCGGGCCAGAAGCCGGTGCTCCGGCTGCAGGGAGAATTAGAACGAATTGATGGCCTTGATGTCCTGAAGCATGAACCCCTCCGTGAAATGCTCTATGAGATCGCTCCGGCTGCAAAGAAGGATCGATTCGAAAAAACCGGGGATGTGGATTTCGGGTATGAGATCGCTGGAATGGCTCGTTTTCGCGCAAACTTTTTTCTCCAGAAATATGGCTGCGCGGCAGTGTTTCGCCTAATCCCAAGCAAGGTGCTCACAGCGGAGGAATTGGGATTACCCCCCGTCTTGACACGGGCTGCTATGCTCCGCAAGGGTCTGGTGTTGGTTACTGGCCCAACCGGGAGTGGCAAGTCGACAACCCTCGCGGCCATGGTCGATTATGCGAATAAACATAGAAAGGAGCATATTCTCACGATCGAAGACCCAATCGAATTTGTGCATCAGAGTCAGGGCTGCATCGTGAACCATCGCGAGGTAGGCGTTCAAACCCAGTCCTTTGCTGCGGCGCTTCGAGGTGCTCTGCGGGAGGATCCAGATATCATCCTGGTCGGCGAGATGCGTGACCTCGAAACGATTCGCTTGGCCGTGGAGGCAGCGGCCACGGGCCATTTGGTCTTCGGGACCCTTCATACGGAGAGTGCCGCCAAGACGGTTGATCGGGTCATCGAGGTGTTTCCACATCAGGAACAAGCTCAGATTCGGAATACGCTTTCCACCACACTGAAAGTCGTCGTAGCTCAAAATTTGTTCAAGCGCATTGACAAGAAGGGGCGTTGTGCCGGGTTAGAGATCTTGGCATGTACACCAGCCATCGGGAACCTTATTCGAGATTCCAAAACATTTCAAATTCCCTCTGTCATGCAAACTGGGAAAAGAATTGGGATGCAAAGTTTAGATGACGCGATCCTTGATCTTCTCAACAAAAAATGGATTAGCCCCGAAGACGCCTATGACAAATGCATGGACAAGAATCGGTTTGTCCAGTTTCTGAAGACCCCGCCCGACGCCCTTCAATAACACAAAGCCGGAATTGCCGAAATGAGAATATTTTCAGATGCTTGCCCTTCTAGGCACCGCATATTGTACCGTTGCTGATATGCAGCCCATATATAGTAGCCAGGAATGAAGCGCAATTCTGAACTTCGGCTATACTTGTTTGGCAGGAAAACGAATCCAGGTTGCGTGCGATGGACCTGGGTGGGATGGAGACCACTACAAAAAGGAGGGGCCCGATGCAGTACAGAGTGATGCGGAGGCAGACTTCGATAGGCTTAGCGCTGGTTGCCGGTATTATGAGCCTTGTTTTCTTGGCTCCGGGAGCCGAGGCCAAGTCATCGAAGAGCAAGAGATCGAAGAGTTCCAAGGCGCTCCCCAGTGCCGTCGCCAAAGCGCCAGTTTGCGACAGTCAGGCCCACCCCAAGATTGTGAAGGTGACCCCTGACTCCGTAAAACCAGGTCAGAAGATCATGATAAAGGGCAAGAATTTCGGAACCAAAGCGTGTTTTCAAAAGGTGTCGTTCGGAGCAAACAAGGCGAGGAAATTCAAATACGTGAACGATACAACGCTTGAAGCCACCGTGCCCAAAATGAAACCCGGATTGACACCGGTCAACATTCTCACGGCGGGAGGCAGTTCCGAGTACATTCTACTCATCAAGAAATAGTGGTCGTAGGTAACAGCCCTCTACCTCCTACCCAGCATACCTCCGAAGCCGAAGATGGAACTTGAGAGCCGGGATCGGATCCCGGCTCTCAGATGCGCCTCCCTGATAAGGCCCGCACGATGATTCTCCAAGCGAAGAATGATACGAGGAAATAGGCGCAGGAATTCTTCTCCCAGCCTGCCAAGGAAAAAGCACGCACGGCTGATTTATGGCCGGGCTGCCTCTTTCACGATTTGGCGGAAGGGAAGGGGGGCGGCCTACGAGACTTTAGGCTCGAATTTCCTGCAGGTGACCTGAAAAACCTGTCGATTCTCCAGGCGAATAGCAGACAACGCTCCACCCCATACACAGCCGCTGTCCAGCGCTACCAGGTTTTCATCAAGATGGACGCCCAGGGCGGACCAGTGACCGCACACGATCACTCCGTCAGTACTCTTTCGGTGACTGATTTGAAACCACGGTATGAACCCCTTAGGGCTTTGATCTGGTGGGCCTTTGTAGGTCAATTCCATGCGGCCATCGGGCGAACAGACCCGCATTCTGGTTAGGACTCTGGTGATCATTCTCAGGCGGGCAAGGCCGGTCAGGCTCTCGTCCCAGTGGCTGGCGAACCCGTCATGTTCGTATAGGGCGCGGAGAAAGAGTTGGACATTATCGGAACGTAAGACTTCTTCGACTTCGCTGGCGAGCTCACGCGCCTCGGCGAGAGTCCATTGAGGAAGGAGTCCTGCATGGAGGAGGGCATGGTTATTTTCCAAGTACATGAGAGGGCGGTGCCGAAGCCAGTCGAACAACTCTTCGCGATCTGGTGCGGATAACAACTCCGTCAGCGTGTCCTTGGGGCGGCGCGGAATAATGTTGTGCGCTAGGGCAAGCGCGTGCAAGTCATGATTGCCCAAGACCGTGATGGCCGCTTTCCCGAGACTTTTCGCGAACCGTAACACTCCGAGTGAATCTGGCCCTCTGTTCACGAGGTCTCCGACAAACCACAGCCTGTCCTGATTGGGATCAAACGCAATCCTGTCGACAAGCCGCTTCAGGGCGACGAGGCAGCCTTGGACATCACCGATTGCGTAAGTTGCCATGAAGGATCCAGGGGTCTCGTCGTATGTGAATTGAGGTGGATGTGCTCATGATGTCAGCCGATACGCATCGCTCCTGTGACTCCATCGTTCCGAAAGTATGTCGTTTGGGATCCTTCGATGTCTGACCTGACTGTGCGCGCCGCACTGCTTTGTTCTGGAGTTTTCCCACAGGCTTTGGCGACACGCTGGGGTTGTTTGAGGAAGAAGACATCCGAGAAGGGTGCTTCCCCACAAACGGAGCAAGGCTCATGTGGTGACGGTTTCAAGCCGAAGGTGAGTCAGTCTTGCGAAGGTCAAATCTCCTCAGGGGTATCTCGCTTCAATCGTGCTGTGGAGGCCGCCGCGAGCGGTGAACTGCCCCCTGACCTTTGCCCAAACTGGTTGGCATGCGGCTACCACATCTTGAAGAATGCGATTCACCGCGTTTTCGTAAAAAATCCCTACGTTACGGTAGGCATGAATATAAAGCTTCAGTGACTTCAGTTCCAAGCAAGCTTTGTCTGGCATGTAGTGCAGCGTGATCGTGCCGAAGTCCGGCAACTTCGTCTTGGGGCAGATGGCTGTGTATTCAGGAATCTCGATCGTGATTTCGTAGCCCTTGTATTGATTAGGCCACGTTTCGATGCGTGGAAACGTCGCCGCGATCCCACTCTTGGCATGCTGCCCTGTGTATCTGTCTCTCGAATTCTGTACAGGCTTCATACCTGTTTCATCCAATCAACCTGCCCAATCTTTTCAAGGTCAAAATACAAGGTCACCCACGGGCATATCATTTCGGGGTAGACTTCGCAATACCCGCCCTTTCTGACGCCACCACAAGGACCGTGGCTCATAAACTTTGGGCATTCGGCCTTGGCAGAACCATCAGGGTGTGGAGGGCGGTTATGAACTCCCCCACTCGAGTCCTGACCCGACTCCTCTCCAGGAATAATGACTCGTAGCGGCATGGGCTAGAGTTTATACTGATCCTCCCTTTCTGAGCAAACCGAAAAAATATTCAGGCTTGGCTGCTTGGGTAGACGCCCGTTCGGATTTTCTTCTCTGTAATGAGGTTTCCACAGAACATGTTCTGATTTGAGGAAAAGGCCTGTGGACGGTCTGCCGTCGGAACGACAAACACCGTGGTTAGGTTGATTTCACCAAGGAGAACGCGCATGGAGAGAAACATTTCGCAACACCTTGAATTTATATGTATTTTTCTGTGGATGTCGCAGAAAAAGAAGGCGGGGTCACCAGCTTGGCCTATTTGGAGAAGGCGTGTATCGGTTTCAAAAATCCTAGGGGCGTTAGGGCAAAGGGCCTATCCCTTATCACCATGGCTAGGACTTCTTTCGGGCAATGTGGGCCTTCTGAGAAGTTGCGTTGATTTTCATATCGCTATACACTACGATATTGATCCAGAGACAGTGGAACATTGCAATTGACAAGGTTCGAAAGCCTTTGCTAGACTCAGCAGGGAAAACTCTTTGAAAATCAGCAAATTAAGCGACAATGACAAGGACTGTGATAGTGACAATGAAATGACAATGAGAGGAAAAGGGTATTTCGTGCTGATGGTAGGTAGCTCAGACAGATTGAGGATGTTTCTAAGGAGACGAAACCTAAAATCACAGATCTGTAGGTAGGGTATGGGTATTCCTCGTACAGATCGTGCGCCGATGCGAACTTAAGGAGGCCGTCCAATGAGTCTCGATTATGTAAAGTTTTCTCAGGGTTTTGAGAAGTTTATGCCGAAGGAATATCGCGACATGGTCGAACATGGTCCATTTGGCAAAAAGGTGAGCGTGTCACAGACGGGGAGCTTCAAAGAAATCCTTGAGGAGCACCCCATGTGCGCGGGATGTGCGATGACCCTGTTTATCCGCCTAGCGATAATTGCGTTTCCCAACCCCGAAGATACCATCACGGTGGGTACGGCGGGTTGTGGACGGCTTGCCATATCGCAAGCCGCGATCCCCTTCGTCTATGGCAATTACGGGGATCAAAATGGCGTGGCGAGTGGACTCGCGAGGGGGCTGCGGCTGCGGTTTGGTGATAAGCCAAAGGACGTGGTTGTCATGGCTGGGGATGGAGGGATGGCCGACATCGGTTTTTCCTGCACACTCCACTCCTGGTTCCGGAAGGAAAAATTTACCACGATCATGCTAGACAATGAAGTCTACGGCAATACGGGTGGCCAGGAGAGCGGTATGACCAATTCCGGGGCCGTGCTCAAAATGGCACCGCTGGGGAAGAAGTTCGAAAAAATGGATATGGTCGGCATGGCCAAGATCGCCGGCTGCGCCTATGTCGCCACGGTCGTGCCAAATAACCCCCGAAAGGTTGAGAGCGTGATAAGAAAAGCGGTCCTCATTGCCCGTGAAATAGGCCCTACCTATATTCAGGCCTATACCTCTTGTAATATCGAATATGCGATTCCCACAGACAAAGTCATGGAAGATGCCAAGAATGTTGAGAACGATCGGTACAAGTTCGAGGAGTTCATTACCGACGAAGCGAAGGAGTACCTGGCCGAGCGCTATGGCTTCAAGGAATATCTGCCAAAGCCAGCAACAGCTGGGGCGCTTCCCAAGTCTTAAATCTCCTTGGGGCTACGACCCTTCTGCCAAGATGACAGCATAAGGAGGAATGGTAATGGCAAAACGTTTTAATATCCGGATGGCTGGAGTGGGGGGGCAGGGTGTTGTCACGGCCTCACACATTTTGAGCACTGCCGTTATCAACGCTGGCGGGGAAAGTACCATCGTTCCGTTCTACGGCTCAGAGAAACGGATGGCCCCGGTTGAAAGTTATGTGAGGGTGTCAGACGAGCCGATTTTCGAAATCGGCGAGATCACATTCCCCCACATCATCATCATTTTTCACCCCCAGGTGATTACTCACGGCAAGTCGTATACCATGCCGTTTTATTTCGGTCTCAAGGACGATGGGGTCGCATTGATTAACAACGACGGCCCCATGAAACTTCAGAAAGACCATGCGCAGGAGCTTGAAGAGCGCCGTGCCAAATTGTACTACCTGCCTGCCACCAAAATCTCGCTGGAGGTGGCGGGGATGGACCTGGCCACGAACATGGCATTAATGGGAGCGATCGGGTGCATCACGGGATTAACCAGTCTGGACGCTTTGGCAACGGCGGTGAAAGATCGTTTCCTGGGGAAGGGGTTTGTTGTGTCTGGTGGAACAGCAGCCCTAGACAGTGTCGTCGAGAGGAAGTTTAAGAAGAAGCAAGAACTCATTGAAAAAAACGTGGCGGTGATTAAGGCCGGCTGGGATTTCGCGGAAACGAATGGGTGGGATGAGGTCAGCAAAGCCGCGAAGAAGGCCGAGATTGCTGCGGCAGCAAAAGCGTAACGGAAGCTTCACATGAAAGAAAGAGGCGTCAATGTATCTCGTAGCTGATATCAATCTTGACATTTGTGCGCAGACGAGCTGCAAGCTCTGCACCCAGTTCTGCCCCGAAGCCAACACCATTCTCTATAACAACGACGCGGGCAAAGACAAAGGCTACAAGTACGGATCGGCCTACGTTGCGGTTGATCGTTGTAAAGGTTGTGCCCAGTGTGTCTGGGTCTGCGACAACATGGCCAAACATAACGCGATTAAAATGGTCATGATTGATGAGCTCCCACAAGCTGCTATCACCGACAACGTCACGTACGGAGAAAAAACCACAACAGCGCAGTTGGCCAGCCCCATGGTCGAAGGGTAATCGGACAAGGAAGAGAGGCAAGGGTGGAGACAACTCAGCAGACAGAACGCATTATCGTGCCGGGGCCAGCAGGGTTTCATCCCCCTTCAGCAGCCCAGTTGGGGGTCTCTCTCCCAGACCCAGGCGAGGGTCTGATGTATGGAGTCTTAGAGCCCAACGAGGAAAAGGTCATCGAGGAGATGGCGCGTAAGATGTTCACCAGTCCAAATGCAACCATATTCCCTGGCCCCTTGGTCCTTTGGGCCTGGAATGAACATGCCGTGGCAAAAGCGAAAGCCGTTTTGGAGATCGCAGCTCAGATTCCGGACGTACTCATCATCCCCATGCCGGACTACCGTCCCAAATACCCAAAGATTGATCCAGAGGAGGCTATTAACCCGAATCATCCGAACCTAACCATTTGGGGCAACAAAATTGAAGCCTGCATCTTCATCGGAGTTCACTGCCACTACGCCAACCTCACCCTCAAGATGATTCGAGCCGGTACCAACTGCTGCACGATGGCGATTTGCGCTGAGCAGGGACATGAAGATGCCATGCTTACGATTCGGGATTCTGACCATACGAAGCTGAAGCGGGTGGCAGAGGTCTTCAAGCGTGTTCGTGAGCAGATGGGAATCAAATTGCCCAAGAGCGGGGAAAACGTGAAGTTTACGGGGACACAGTCCAAGGTTCACGAGGGGAAGACTCACGTCAATCCTCTGGCCTTTTTGCCGACGGACAGTGGGCTGGCAAATGCGTCGGCTTTCGGGCATAAGCCTGAACACATGAAACGAGAAGGCTAGGTCCAGGTGAGATCCAAGGGCAAGATAAGAAAAATGGAAAAGAAAGAGGTGGGAAGATGAGCGAAGCCGTAGAGGCCGAAGTCAAAACCAATCCCCAAGGTGATCCAATCACGAGCGTGGCCGCGCCCAAATCAACGGGCAAGGTAGATCCGCACGCGGAAGCAAAAAGCCAAAAGGTCGTCACTGCGGAGTATATGTTCTTGGAAGCCCCGAGAACGAAAGAGTTTATTACCGGCAGTGAAGCCGCAAAAGAAGCTGTGCGAAGGTCGAATGTCGATTTGTCGATCGCCTATCCTATCACCCCGCAGAGTGAGACCATGCAGCTCATCGGGGTCCTCTATGGCGAGGGTTATGTGAAGGAATACTACCGGGGTGAGGAGGAATATGGCGTGATGTCTGCCATCGCCGGAGCCTCACGAGCAGGAGTGCGTTGTTTTACGGCGACAGCTGGGCCGGGAACGCTCCGGGGGATTGAACCCATCGCCTCATGGCCAGGGCATCGACTGCCAGCAGTGGCGATGTTTACGTGTCGAGTAGTCAATGCTCCCTTGGCAATCCAACCTGACAACATTGAAGTCTCATATTTGCTGAACTGCGGAATGATCGTGTTTCATGCTGAAAATCAACAGGACCTTTTTGATTTCATCATGAAGGGGTTCATTATCAGCGAAAAGAACGATGTAACACTCCCAGTGGGCGTGGCCTGTGACGGATTTTTTGTGACCCATGCGCGAGGCTATTGTCACATGCAGGATAGAGGGATCAAGCTCCCCCCTCGAGAGGCGTGGCGCGGAGCCGTGCCGGTGCTGGATGCTGAAAATCCTCCTGCGCGCCTGTCGCGGGACGCGCCGGTTCAGAAGTCGAATTTCATGGCCTACAACATTCACGCGGTTTGGCAGCAAGAGGTATGGGCCGCGGTTGAACGCTCGCGCAAGTATATTGACCAGTTCATGGGCGGGCTTTGCACCGCAGAGAATGTGGAAGGGGCCGACGTCATTCTTATCGCCTCAGGCAGCGCGGTTGCGCAGTCCAGGGAAGCTGCTCGCCTTTGCAAGGACAAGGGGATGCAGGTGGGGCTCATAAAAGTACGCTCACTGCGCCCATTCCCCACGATGGAACTCCGGGCGCTCTGCGCAAAGGCAAAGCTCATCGTCGTTCCAGAGTTCAACTATGTCGGGTGGCTCGCCAAAGACGTCGCGACGGCGATTTATGGACACTCGAAGGCAAAAATCATTGCTGGGCCCCATGTGTATGGGGGACAGTCTATGCCCGTCGAATTAATTGTGGACGAGGTAGAATCTGGGATAAGCGGCAAGAAGTCCACCAATGTCCCGCTGACCGCGGTGATGGGGTCCGACGTGGATGAGGCTGCAGTGAGCCACTTCATGCAGAATATCTGAACAAAAGCAGCTCGGGTCAAGAAATACACAGAGCCCGTCCGGATGCTTGCCGGGCGGGCTTTTTCTTTTCTGTAGTGTGTTGTGCAGAGAAAGAGCAGACAGGCGCGGAATTGTTTTTCACGAACAATTAGGCTTGCAAATCGTCCTCAACCATCTCCTCGCTATCCGGCATGCCATAGGCGATGAATTTGGCATAGGACAAATAGATTGCGCTACTGTCTCGCATGGCCTTAGCCCCGTGGGTCATTCGCTCGAGCTTTGTCGAGTCTGCTCCTTCGCTCGATCGCAGGGTCGCTACGTGTTCCTCCAAGGCTTTGGTGTAGTTTGCCATGGCCCGTTCGACTTCCCGAAATGCTTGCAGGATACCCTCATCCATCGTGAAAACTCCCTTCGCTAGGGCCAGCATACACTACTGACTTTTCGAGGGTCAACAATCCATGGCTGTGATCCGCGATCTTTCCCCTTCCTTGGTGTCCGTGCTCTCCAATGCCCCAGGGCCTATGACCAAAGAACGGTGGAAAGTCCTTTGCCGCAATGTTCTCACCCTTTCTCATCTGTTCACGCGGGACCGTCAGCACATGGGCCCACGTTACCTCAACAATAAGGATATGCTCCAGGCCTACGTCACGTATTTTCTTCCTGTGAACCTGGCAAAGGTTCAGAGCATCCTTGATGAGCTGCCCGATGTCGAACATTCCAATTTGGACGGGCGGGGAACCTATCGAGTTCTGGATCTCGGGTGTGGCCCTGGGACCGTAGCGTTGGGAGCGCTCGACTGGGTTCTCACGAGGCATCAGGACAAAGTCGGATCTGTGGAAGCAGTTGTCGTCGATGATTCGCGGCTGGCTCTCCAGGAGGCAAAAAGATTGTGGGGCGAATATGCGAGAAACGCAAAGTGTGTAGCGGCGTCCATCAAGCCCATCCACCTCAACCTAGAGGCAAAGGGAGGCTTGCCAAGTATGCTCAGCACGGGAAAGGCTTCATATGACCTCATCGGCATGGCCAATTGTCTCAATGAATTCCTTCCTGGAGACGAACATTCACTCAGGCGAAAAGTGACCTTGATAAAAGCGCTCTGGAGCTCCCTTTCCGAACATGGTTCTTTGGTCATTGTGGAGCCAGCGCTGAGAAACCTGTCACGCGACCTCCATAAGTTGAGGAATGCTTTGATTGATGAGGGCGTGGGGACGGTGTACAGCCCTTGTCTCCACGAACGTCCCTGCCCCGCTCTGGTGAAGCCGCAAGACTGGTGCCATGAGGAGCGGTCCTGGCTCACCCCATCCCTGGTGGCCGATATCGACGGCCACGTAGGCTTTCTGAAGGACGCGTTGAAATTTTCCTACTTGGTCCTCCGAAAGGATGGGCAGACTATTGTCAATAGGGAGCCACAGGTATACCGAGTCGTCAGCGAATTGCGAGAATTGAAGGGAGAAAAACGAGCGTGGCTCTGTAATGAGACCGGCCGGTGTCAAGTTGGCCGATTAGATCGCGAGTGGTCTGAAATAAACCAAGAAATAGATCATTGGCATAGAGGAGACATCGTAAAGATCGAGACTCTTACTAGAAAGCGGAGGGACGAAAAGACTGGGGCGGTTGGAAGGATACCATCTACTGGAACGGTTCAGGTCATCCGCTTGGCGTAAATTCGGATCAGTCGGCTTCTGGCTCGGAGCTCCCATGCTTGTGGGTAACCTGGTCTTCCTCGAACAGCTCGGCCATTTCTTCAGCAATCATGTCGCGGTCGTTCGGAACTGAAACGAGGGGGATCTCCTTGCGCGGCTTCGCGCTAGAGTCTGACTCGCTCTGAGAGGCGTCAGGCTTCCTTTTCTTGGCCTTTTCATCCATACGATTATTTTAGCACACTTTCGGAAGTTTGGTCACTCAAAGGTTTCAAGGGTCGAACGCTCATTGAACTGGTGATGGCAGTGGGTACAGGTCACGAAGTATTGCGACTCACGTACGGACATGACAATGCGAAAATCTAAAGTGACCCCGCGCGATTCACACGCGGGGCAGGGGATTTCCTTAAGATGATAAGGTATGTCAGGTTGGGTCCGGACATAGAAGTCCATATCTGCATGGACGGGGAATGTGTAACGACATTTCAGGCAAACCCCCCTCCACTCTCCATCCGGCGTCGCTGACCGCCGGTCAATTCCGAATTCGCTGGCTTTACACACCGCGCAGCGCACGCCGCCCAATCGTGACTCAACTTGCTCCACCGTGACCGCGGCCATCTCGCTCAGACTCCAAGATTAGTTACTGATGGAAGAAGAACAAACCGTAATCCAGTCATTGAGTATACAGGGCACACCGCGTGACCGCAACTCGGGTCCACGGGGCGGATTTATCTGGTAAGTGGGGCACTGAGGAGCGCACAGCCGAAGTTTTACTGGCAGCGTGGCGGTTTCGTGGAAGGATGCTATACTAAGCCGTTATGCACACTATTACCGACAAACTACTTGTGGGCAACCTAGAAGATGCCCGACAGCCCCCATCCTCCATCGGGGGACTCCTTTTTCTTGCAGAGGAATACCAGGTCACTCCTCCACGTCACATCGTGTTCTGTGAAATTCCTCTCAAGGAGTTTTCAGAGGCCGATCCGGCTGCGCTCAAACGCGCCGTCGAATGGCTAGAGGCCTACGCTTCGTCAAAACGGCTGCTCGTTTGCTGCCGAGCCGGGATGGGCCGGTCGGTATCGGTCGTCATCGCCTTTCTTTGTTGCGTCGTTGGCATGCGTTATCAGGAGGCGGTCTTGTTCGTCAAGGCGAGGAGACCAGGGGCCACGCCACTCCCAGGATTGGAAGAGACCGTGAAGAGGGTCCAACTGTTGAGAAGCGTTAATCAAGACCAGGCCACCAAACCGTGTTTTCCAGCAACTGAAACATAGCAGTCACCCCAGGAATTGCCACCATTTTTCCCTCGCCCCTTCTCCTTAAGTTACCCGACTAGAGAAAAACTCACTGGGCACGAGTGGAGTCGACGAGAAGATAAACTCAGCCTATCATTCGTGGGTAAGGAGACTTCTCCTGAATTACATATTCCCACGCTCTTGCTAGCGGCTCTAGCTTTTCTGTAACCTATTGAAATTAGTTTTGTTGCGGGTCTCGGTTTAAAAGCCGAAAAACCTCTCATGATAGAGCGTAGTCGGAACGTTCAGGTCAGCACCGCTCGATTCAGTCACCACACGTGTGTCGGTCGTCACCATGCCGTTTGGGTGTGCCATGCCTGAGCTTCCAGAAGCCGAAGTCGTAGCCATCCAACTGCGGGAGCGCCTTGTAGGAGCCAGCGTGAGCCACGTCTGGCTTGGGCGGCGGGACATTATTCGAGAGGGGTTCTCCACATTGAGTTGGTATCAGGGTGCCACGATTTCTGCGGTGGAGAGGCGTGGAAAATGCCTCGTATTGGAGTTCAGGCGGGAAGCGGAATGTCGATATTTGGTTGCGGAACTGGGGATGACAGGACTGTTCTTTTTCAACTCACCGGATGAACGCTATTCAAAACATACACATCTTGTCCTATCATTGGGTGGTGGGCTCGAGTCTGAACTCCGTTACTGGAACCCAAGGCGCTTTGGGAGGATTTATCTGTTGGATGACGCGGGGCTAGAGAGGTTTACGGCCAGGAGGTTCGGATGCGATCCCCTCACGGTCCCCTGGCCTGCCTTTCGAAAACTCGTGCAGAGTCGGCGCGGCCGATTGAAACAATTGCTCATGCACCAACAGGTCATTGCGGGAATCGGCAACATTTATGCCAATGAAATCCTGTATCGGGCAAGAGTTCATCCATATCGCCAAGCAAATAGGCTCCAGAGCCGGACAATCCGTCGGCTGTTCGACGTCATGCAAACTGTCTTGATTCGGGCTTTCCAGGAAGGGGGATCCAGTATCCGCGACTATATTGCTCCGGACGGAACCAGGGGACACTTTAAGAATTTCCACCTTGTCTATGACAAAGCTGGTCAACCCTGCTCATTTGGATGCGGAAAAAGAATTCGTCGGTTGCATGGTGAAAGGACTTCTTATTATTGTCCTTCCTGCCAACGCCTTTAGGGTAGGGTGCACCAATTCATCCTTTCCGTGGCTCAACCCATCTAATCTAAGACCGTGAGAGGAAGCGAGGTTTCGGCGGTTCGAAGTGCCTGATTTCATTGGCAAGGCAGCTTTCGAGTCCTACCGCGTCTTCGTCCGGCGCTCTGTCGTCATGCGAAGACCGTCTAATTTCGTGATCCGGGTCGGAGTAAAAAAAAAGCCTTGGGAGTCTCTTGCCCGCCATTCGTCTGCCCCCCATGTTCATGCTAGCGCCTGATATCTTAAGTGACTGAAAGTACAAGTGTTTTGTGATTTTTTCCGAGACTCTGTCATCCCAAGTCCCATAAATTCTGGGCCTTTAGTCGGTGGGATCTGGGTCTTTCGATTGATTGCGTCGAACGGTTGATCCCTCTAAAATACGGGACTCTGGGCAATACGAAAATTGAATACGGACAATAAAGGGTGACGAACGGCGTCAAGGCTGCTTGGACTCATAGGAAAGGGCTCACTAGACAGATTCGAGCCCTAGACGCCCAACGAGGTGGTGGGGAAGTCCGGTGAGTTGTTCACCGATTATGTCACTAGTGTTCTAAGTCTTTCCAATCAATCTGTTTTCTGAACTAAACTTTCATCCACGGGGTAAAAACGATGGCAACGCAACCAGACATTATATATACAAAAGTTGATGAAGCGCCTGAGCTAGCAAGCGGATCGTTTCTTGCCATCATACAAGCCTTCACAAAGGCGGCCGGTGTCCGGGTCGGTACGAAGGATATTTCGCTCGCCGGCAGAATTATTGCGCAATTTCCAGATCAACTTAAACCAGAGCAGCGACAACCAGATGATCTCGCGTTACTGGGCGAACTGGTCGAGAAGCCGGAAGCCAATGTCATCAAGCTACCCAATATCAGCGCATCCATTCCCCAAATAAAGGCTGCCATCGCAGAATTGCAATCCCAGGGCTATGCGATTCCTGACTACCCCGAGGATCCCAAAAATGATCAAGAAAAGGCCATTAAAGCTAAATACGACAAGGTGAAGGGAAGCGCGGTCAATCCTGTTTTGCGCCAAGGCAACTCCGATCGCAGGGCTTCAGCGTCTGTCAAGCAATATGCCAAGCATAATCCGCACAAAATGGGCAAATGGGCAAAAGACTCTCAATCGCATGTGGCGCACATGACGAGCGGAGATTTCTTCGGGAATGAAAAGTCCGCGACCATTACTGAGCAATCGGCTGGAAAGGGGAGAATTGAATTTGTGGGTGAGGGCGGAAGTGTCACGGTGCTGAAAGAAAACGTAACGCTCCAGAAGGGCGATGTGGTCGATGCGACGGTCATGAGCTGCAGTGCGTTGCGGCAATTCTTGAAGGAGCAAATCGCGGACGCCAAAAAGAAGGGGATCTTGCTGTCATTGCACATGAAAGCCACCATGATGAAAGTCTCCGACCCTATTATCTTTGGTCATGCCGTGACTGTGTATTTTGAAGATGTGTTTAACAAGTATGGAAAAGTATTGAACCAATTGGGTGTCAATCCTAATAACGGGTTAGGCGACATCCTGGCAAAAATTAAAAGTTTGCCAACAGGTCAAAAAGAGGAAATCGAGGCTGATATTAAGGCCTGCCTTCAGGAAGGGCCTGATCTTGCGATGGTGGATTCTGACAGGGGGATCACGAATTTACATGTTCCAAGTGATATCATCATCGATGCCTCCATGGCGGCAGCTCTTCGCACCTCAGGGAAAATGTGGGGCCCCGATGGAAAAGAACATGATATGAAGGCCATGATCCCGGACCGCAGTTATGCAGGCATTTATCAGGCCGTCATCGATTTTTGTCGAGAGAATGGCGAATTTAATCCTGCCACTATGGGTAGTGTTCCCAATGTCGGCCTCATGGCACAAAAGGCCGAGGAATACGGGTCCCACGACAAGACGTTTCAAGCGCCTGGCAAAGGTGTGATCCGCATGATTGACGGGGCGGGGAAGGTCCTGCATCAACACGATGTGGTTGAGGGTGATATTTGGCGTAGTTGCCAGACTACGGATATCGCGATACAAGACTGGGTGAAGCTGGCCGTCAATCGATCCAGGGCCTCCTCAGTCCCGGTGGTGTTCTGGTTGAATAAACATAGGGCCCATGACGCGCAGCTCATTGAAAAAGTCAATTGCTATTTAAAAGATCACGATACGAAAGGGCTGGACATTCAGATTATGGCGCCTGTGGACGCGATGAAGCACTCACTGCAACGGGCGAAAGAAGGTCTCGACACTATCTCGGCGACCGGAAATGTTCTCCGTGATTATCTCACCGATCTCTTCCCGATCTTGGAATTGGGTACGAGCGCCAAAATGCTATCCATCGTCCCGCTGATTAAGGGCGGGGGGCTGTTTGAGACGGGGGCCGGAGGTTCGGCGCCCAAGCATGTTCAGCAATTTGTGAAAGAAGGGCACTTGCGATGGGATTCGCTTGGCGAATTCTTAGCGCTTGCGGAGTCATTAGCTCATTTAAGTCGAACGACGGGCAACAAGAAAGCTCAGGTCCTAGCGGATACACTTGACCGGGCCACCGGTAAACTCATGGAAAACCGAAAATCTCCAGGCCGTGAACTCGGTCAGTTGGATAATGCAGGAAGCCATGTGTACGAAGCGCTGTATTGGGCGCAAGAGCTGGCCGCACAAAATGACGATAAAGATCTTCAAAAACAGTTTACTCCTATTGCGAAAGAGCTTGAGGCAAAAGTCGATGTGATTCTTCAAGAGCTGA
>JBFJQA010000013.1:0-32025 GCA_041616875.1 Nitrospiraceae bacterium
GAGGGCATGGCGGATCAGTCTGGGAAGATTCATTGAATAGATTCCTTGCAAGCTAACTGTAAGGGAAAGCAACGCGTTTGCCAAACAGTACCTGATAATTGATCGTGCCCAGAGGGGAGTCTTGGACCAGGCAGGTCAGAGGAACGAGATCGGCCAGATTCTCTCTTGCGGTGTGATGACTGTAATCCTAGAATAGCCCAGCCTTCGCCGTGAGATGGTCCACGATTTCCCTCGGGGCGAGCTACGAAAGGCAGGGGAGAGTGCTGGGATGACACATTACGAGAAGTTAGGCCTATTCTACCTCGGTCGCCCTTACGATCTCATTGAAAACCGGCCGAAGCCTGGTTGGCTCCTCTATGACTCGAAAGATTTGGTCACCCACGCTGTGTGTGTGGGGATGACCGGCAGCGGGAAGACGGGGCTCTGTGTCGGTCTGCTCGAAGAGGCGGCGATTGACGGCATCCCCGCCATCGTCATCGATCCAAAAGGGGATCTGACGAATTTGATGCTGACTTTCCCTGAATTGAGGGGAGAGGATTTTTTGCCTTGGATCAACGAAGACGATGCCCGGAAGAAGGCGGTCTCACCTTCTGACTTTGCGGCGGAACAAGCCGCACTCTGGAAAAGCGGACTAGCCCAGTGGGGACAGGATGGAGCCCGCATCGCGCGGTTGCGGGAGGCCGCCGACTTTGCCGTCTATACGCCTGGCAGCCAGGCAGGAATTCCCGTGTCCATTCTACACTCGTTTGCCCCTCCGCCTCAGGCGATCCTTGCTGACGCGGAATTACTCGGGGAGCGAATCGGTACGACAGCGACCAGTCTTCTGGGCCTGTTGGGTATCGAGGCTGATCCCATTCAAAGTCGTGAGCACATTCTGATCTCGACAATCCTCGACTGTTGCTGGAAACAGCGGCAGGGCCTAGATCTTGCGACTCTGATTCAGCAGATCCAGACACCGCCACTCAACCGTATTGGAGTGATGGACCTCGAAACGTTCTATCCATCCAAAGACCGGTTTGAGTTAGCCATGCGGCTCAATAACCTTCTTGCAGCCCCGGGCTTTGCGGCCTGGCTTGAAGGGGAGGCACTCGATATTGGTCGTCTCCTCCACACGAATGAAGGAAAACCTCGGATAGCGATTTTCTCCATCGCCCACTTGAGTGAGGCAGAACGCATGTTCTTCGTCACGCTGCTGCTTAGTCAAACCTTGGGCTGGATGCGAACGCAACCGGGAACCAGCACGCTTCGTGCGATCCTGTATATGGACGAAATCTTTGGCTTTTTCCCCCCTGTGGCCAACCCGCCTTCAAAGCGTCCCCTGCTCACTCTGCTGAAGCAGGCCAGGGCGTTTGGAGTCGGTGTTGTCCTCGCAACACAGAACCCTGTCGATCTGGATTACAAGGGACTTGCGAATACGGGGACCTGGTTTATTGGCCGTCTTCAAACGGAGCGTGACAAGGCTCGGGTGCTCGAAGGCCTCGAGGGAGCCTCCGCCAGTACAGGCAAGAAATTCGATCGGTCCAGGATGCAAGAAGTTCTCGCGGGATTAGGGAGTCGAGTTTTCCTGATGCATAATGTCCACGATGAGGCCCCGGAGATATTTGAAACCCGGTGGGTGTTATCCTATCTCCGAGGACCGCTCACGCGAGTTCAGATCAAGACCTTGATGGAACCGAGGAGGGCTGCGGGCGGGGTATCTCCGGGCGGGGGTACTGCCGAGAAGCCCGGCTCTCTCGTTGCTTCAGCTTCGACGCAAGAAGAGTCGAGGGGTCGCGCATCGATACAAAACAGGCTCATCCAACGTCCTGTCCTCCCACCGGATGTGCGACAATACTTCGTTCCCGCTAGTGGTAGGCAACCCCCGGACACAGAGTTGGTGTATCAACCCACAGTGTTTGGATCGGCGCTGGTCCGTGTTTCCAGCGCCAAGCAAGGGGTCGAGATTACGCGGAATCTGCGCCTACTCGCTCCAATTACGGGAGGGGCTCTGGCTGTCGACTGGAGCATGGCACGCGACGCAGGGATGATATCGTCTGATCTCGAGCCTGAACCCTTGGAGGAGGCCAGGTTTACGGAACTGCCAGCCGAGGCGGGAAACGCTAAGAGCTACCGAGGGTGGAAGAAGGCATTTCACGATTGGTTGTATCGTAGTCAGACAGTCCAATTATGGAAGAGCCAACGTTTCAACGAAATGTCCAACCCTGGAGAGTCGGAGCGAGATTTTCGGATTCGGCTACAAGAGATCGCACATGAACGGCGAGATCGTTTGGTGGAGCAGATGAGGAAGAAGTATGCTCCCAAGATTCTTCGGCTTCAAGAACGGATCCGTCGCGCGGAACAAGCTGTGGAACGCGAGCAGGAGCAGGCTACACACAGCAAGGTTCAAACTGCTATTTCAATTGGTGCCACTCTCTTGGGAGCCTTCTTAGGGCGGAAGGCCGTCAGCACATCGTCACTTGGGAAAGCGACCACAGCCGTACGCGGTGCTGGACGATCAATGAAAGAAGCCAAGGATGTGAAGCGGGCGAAGGAAAATGTCGAGGCGCTCCAAGAGCGGCTCGCCGACCTTGAAGCCGAATTCGAAGATGAAACCGAAGGGCTCGGGGCCAGTGATGCTATCCCAAGCGAAGACCTCGAGACTGTCACGCTGCGGCCGACCAAAACCAATATCTCGGTTCGGCTTGTAGCCCTGGCGTGGGCTCCGTATTGGCAGGATGGGCGTGGGATTCCCACCCCGGCCTGGGGAGAAGGGACTAAAAATTCACCAGGAGGTTAATGGCGCCAATGTAAAAAGTCGTTTCATAGGTGCCATCAAGGACTCCCGGAATGGCGATGGGATTCGTGGCTCCAGTCACCGTACGGTCCTCGTACAGGAGAGCTTTAAACGCCAGATCCAGCGCCATGCTTCTTGCCCAGAAGTGGTCGTTGTCACTCTTTCCGCATGGGATCACCCCGAGCAACTTGCCGCCGGCCTTGCACAACAGTCCAAGACCGATCGAGAGTGCATGGTTATCCGCGTCGGCCGGAAAGGTCGGGTTATAAAACTTGTCGGGCATGGGACTCTGGGAAAACCAGTAGCCACCCCTGGCAGCCACTTCCCAGTTGACGAGCATCGCTGGTTGCAACCATTTGTACTCTGTTCCAATCATGATCGTGAAGGTACTCTGCCAGTCCTGTGGGTAGGGAATGGTCGCCCCTGTTGATAGATGCACGTCGAGGTTGCGGAACGACTTCCACCCAGTGTAATCCGTATCGAATTCGACTTTCCATTCATGGCTGTTGTCGCGAATTGGCCAAAGGGCCATCCCCCCTGTAATCACCTGAGGCAGAACCAGTGTGGTGGAGGTGTCGGCCAGGACAGTGCCCTCTGACAGGAATTGACCATCGAGCTGTAAGGTAGCCTGGCTGCGGTAAATAAGGCCTATGTTGGCAAGCGGTTTCCCGGCAGGATTTCGAAAGGGGGTATACAAGAGACTCACGTTGAATCCGAGCGCCGTGTCCTTCCCATTGATTTCCATTCTGGACCCAGCAGGAGGAAGGCCGGGTGCACCTGAAGAAATGATATGGGTTTCTCCCTGGCCTTCACCCCAAAAGTTGAAGAAGGTGTAAATGTCCGCCCCGAGGCCGAACGAGAGGTGTTCGTTCAGGCGATACGCCAGGGTGGGCTTGATATCGATGATTTCGAGGGTGGTGCCGAATGTGGCCGTTGCGAATGGAGCATCTTCCGGGTATTGATATTTAATGCCAAAGGGAGACAGTAGAGCCAATCCCACCGTGGTATCGCCCAGCGTCTCTAGCCCCAAGTCCTTCAGATTTGCCGTGACGTAGAAGTTGCTGGGCGGAGGAGAGGCGATGCTCCCGCCGAAGTTGCCACTCGTTGTCGCACCCTGCGGACTCCGAAATGACGTGCTCCCACCAGCCAGCATTGTCCCCAGGGATATTTGGAGGCGAGGAATCTGGGTCATGCCTGCGGGGTTATAATAAATGGCTGAAGCATCGTCGGCTTGGGCTACGAACGCAGCACTCTGTCCGGTCGCCGATGCGCTTTGATCCATGATACGGAAGGCGGCGGCACGCGCGGTAGAACAGACCGAGAGGGTCATTGGGCCAATCAGGATTAGGAACAAGACGATGAGTAGGATTCTCGGAAAGCGACCCCGACTAAATATCCCGCTGAGATCATGGGAGCGTTTCCCTGGGACTACAGAGCCTGAGCCGTCTTTCATGTGAGTCCTCACGATACCCTGTAAAGGGTAATCACCTAGTCACTATTACAACCCACTCGCATTCCGTCAAGGTATTTACGGAAACCGACCGCATCGTTTAACGATCAATGCAGCCGCTCATGGGGAAAACGGGTCCTCTGCGTGTCGCCTGTGCCACGTCCTCTGGATCAATGTTGATGAGGCTGCATATGTCGATAACACCATGACTTCCCAGGGGTTAGAGTGAATTCGAGAGAGAACGGCTATACTTGAAAGCGCATGGGCACTGGCGCGACGCGTGAGGTGGCGTAGGAGCAGGCTTGCCTTCTTGCTCGCTCGTGTCATGAGAGCAAGGTATATCCAATGGTCAATGAATGATTTCCGTGAGATGCACGGCGATAACCGGAGCGGGATGGTGGGGCTTCGGGTGACTCCTGCACATAGGCAGGAGTCACCTGAAGATCGGGCCAGGGGGGTGCTAGCGTGGCTGGCCATGGAGGCACAGCGAGAGGGGAGCATCATGAAGGGCTACGGAGTCCTTGCCACCACCTTGTCTTGTATCTTGGCGAACACTCCTTTCGGGAGCACCTTCCGAGTTTTTAGGTCCTCAACCGCCTTGTAGGGACGGCCTTTGACGATACGCTTGGAATAGGTTTCCCCTACCCCCGGAAGGGATTGTAGGTCCTTGAGTGACGCGGAATTGATATCAATCAAATCGGAACGGACCTGAGCTACCTGCGCGGTCGTGGCGTTGACCTCTGCTCGCGCCGGCGAGGCAGTCACCGCTCCCGCTGTCGTGACCATGCCGAGGGCGAACGTGGCGATGGCGAGAATCGTGAACCGTTTCATCGGATACCTCCTGTTGGGTGAATGGTGAGTAAATCCTACTGCTCCAGCTAACTTCCGGTGTCATGACCCAATGCGATCTTCAGAGTTGACGAGGTCATCGCACCATTGGGATTTAACTGAAGACGCCTCTCTGGTCCTGGCCGTTGCGAAATCTGTTCCACATGGAAAGGGTATGAATTTCCTTGCTAACCGGTGGGAAGCGTGGTGAGTTGTATCGGAAAAGATAGGTTGTCTTATCCCAAGGGATACGGCTGCATGAGGAGCGCAAAAAGACCATGAGGTCGTTGTGGTGGTCGGTGGCAGAAGTAAAGTTCTCTCCTCGTCTCGGTATGCGTCTGCTCAGCTTCATGGGAGCCTTGTCTTTTCTTCTTCTGACTAGCTGTGGCGTTCCAGGTCTCTTAGGTCAACGGAAACCTGACCAATCGGCCTTTGCGCCACAGCCTCCCCCCCACGACGACATCATCGTGGCCATGAGAAGAGAGGTGGAAGGGGAAATCCTCCAAAAGGTTGGGAGTAATCAGGCTACGGTCCTCACCACAATGGCGAGCGCGAAGGCAGTTTCAGCCCATTTTAAACAACCTCTGGCGGTGGAGACGCTGAATGCTCCATGGACTGGCTTGATTGCTCTCGAGGAACACGCGCAGCGTATGGCCAATTTGGTGAGGGATGGGAGCAGGTCAATCCCGGCATTAATCGATGTGATGGAGCGTGGGCTGAGTCGTTCCCAGGGAAGCATCGAGTTTCCATCCGCGCCGGGCGGTATGCAACTGGACGATCATTTGGACTTCATCCAGTCCGTATTGGAACGAGCCCATACCCTCCGTTTGCTAGCCTTAGCCGGGCTCACGCCAGAAGAGCAGAAGTTTCTCTTTGAACATGCGAGACTCTTAAGTGAGGAGTTTTATCCACATTTTGATGGGGTTGCTGGCGTGACTCTTCAGCAAGCAAAGAATGATCTCCGGTTCGCCACGCTTGTGGCTGAACGGTTAGATTACCCGAACCTTGTCGTCTCGGCACAGGTTCTCAGCCGACTGGCAGATGCTGAATGGCTACGACGCCTTGGTCAGATTTTCCACAGTCAGCGGGTTCCTCCGAGGACAGTCCAAGGCGTAGAAGGGGGAGTGCTAGCGGTGCGAGAGACTCCCTTTGGTCTCATTATCATTGGTGGACAAGAACCCAACACGTATACCATGAACGTCCGACATGCGGTGGTGATCGACATCGGCGGGAACGATTCGTACGATGGGACAATCGCCGCGCCTACCAGTCTCGAAGAAGGCAATCGAGTCGTGATCGACCTGTCCGGGAATGATACCTATGTGGGGACCCAGCTCGGGCTGGCTACGGGCCGGCTGAGTGTGGGACTCTTGGTTGATCTCGAGGGAGACGATCAGTATGAACTGGCCAACGGATCAGGAGGAGCTGGGTTTGCAGGCCTTGGGCTCCTCATTGATGACGCGGGGAATGATCAGTATAGAGGCGCAAAACTCACACAGGGAGCAGCAATTGCGGGGCTGGGCCTCCTTCTTGACGGAGCCGGGAATGATGTCTATTCGAGTTTTGGCTATTCGATTGGATTTGGAGGTCCGCTCGGGGTGGGGGCCGTCATCGACGTGGCTGGAGAGGATCGGTATCAATGCGGGGATAAGTATCCGAGCAGCTACAACGAGGCCGACGTTCCATCAGGGGATCCGGAAGATCCGCTCTTTCAATACGATGGCTTTTGTGTTGGTGTGGGAGCTGGAAAGCGTATTCTGACGAGCAGCTCTGAACAGCAGGGGTATAGCCTTGCGGGGGGGATGGGCATCGTGATTGAAGTGGAAGGCGACGACAGTTACAAGACGGCGAATTTCTCACAAGGCGCAGGTTATTTTTTTGGAGTGGGAGTCAAGCTGGATTTTTACGGGGACGATCAGCACTGGGCGGCCCGGTATGGGCATGGGGCTGCCGCACATTACGGAGTAGGGTTGTTCATTGAGGCACAGGGGAAAGACCGCTATACCTCATCCGGGCCTGTCTATAACTGCGCAACGGCTTGGGATCAGAGCGTCACCTTATGTATTGATTCGGGCCAAGAAGACGATTTCTACGATTTCACACAGTCAGATGGGCTCGGTCGGGCTGATCATAGTTCCTGGAGTGTCTTCATTGAAGCCGGTGGGCAGGACCACTATTTTGTGACGCGAGGATTTGGACTGACGTCCGCAGATAGCATGAGCGGCTTCTTTGACCTCAGTGGAGACGACGAGTATGTGAGTGTGTCGAGGGAAGTCCGGGTCGGGAACGGACTCACCTCGTTACGTGAACCTGGAGGCCTATTTGTAGATCGCTGACCCACGCATGTCCTCGCCAGGCCAGCGGTGGTTCCTAACGGTCTGGTAGGCTCGCGATGTGACGTGGTTCGTTGAGGAGTGGTACTGCGGAAGAACACCAACCTGGTCATCTACGCAATGAGGGTCCAGATCCTTGCGACCAGCCAGAGAATTCCGGCAATCGCCCCCAACGTCAGAGCCAAGGTTATCACCAGGATGGCAATCACAAAGGCCCAATCGGCCCTGGTCGAATTGCGTACTTCAGGGGAACTATGACGCCGAAGTAGCGCCGCATTTCGCGCGTTACTCTTGAACCAGATCGAAAACAAATCTCCTGCCACCGGGATCGCTCCTACCACCCCGTTCATAGCCAGGTTCAGACCCATCCTGACCATCACGATTTTCGGTACTTGAAGTTGGGCGGCCATGACCAGAATGGCTGAGCCGATGAGACTCGCCAGCGCATCTCCAATTCCCGGGAGCAGGCCAATGAGGGGATCGAGGCCGATGCGAACATTGGCTCCAGGGATTGTGATGACGGTGTCGAGAAGTCTTGCCAACATGTCGGCAGTACGACGCAGAGCTTCCCTGTGGAGGTCTTCACGTGCCTCGTCTGTGACAATGCCAGGATGCGGGGGGCTCTGTTGAAACCTCATCACGTTCAGTTCCTTCGAGTAATGGTAGTCATTATGATGCAGGTGGGTCTCATTTGACAAATCGGTGACAGAAAAGGAGTGAATCCATGTGATGAGACAAGTCTGGCAGGCTCAAGACGACCAGGCTCTCTATTCTCCCTGTGACTGCCTCTTTCCTGCGTGGCGCGCCTGTTCTGATAAGACATCCCTTGAGGCGGGATCTTTCTCCACACGATTAGGTCTCCAAGTGTCGAGACGAGTGAGATGGTTACAACAGTTGCCGTTGTGACCCTCCCGATGGGGCTTGCGGTGTTTATTCTGATTAGCGGATTTCAAAGCTGAGTTGATCTACCGAGTAAGTGAGGAACTCCACCAACGGGGGATACCCAGGATAGTTCCTGTACCTTTTTGGGATCGTTGAGCTGGTTGGGACGCCGTGGAAGTGTACGCCCGTCAGGGACCTCCTCTGTTTCCTGAGTAAGCCCAAAGTTATTCTCCCATCTTATTGATTCATCTCCTTAGTAGGCCATCACTTGTCAGGTGTAAGAGGAGCAGGTTGACTCCTTGGAAATGGTGTCTACCTAATAGAACACAACTGATTGCGTCTGGGGACGCGGACTCAATGGCAATCCCTCAGCTGTCCCATCATGGAGCGAAAGGGTGACCAGAGGAGGATAGAATGAACGACGAGCCTGTATTGTCAGTCTTACCGGTGCTTCCAATTAAGCGGAGTGTGTTATTCCCGGGGGTGATGATGCCCCTGACGGTCGGGAGGGGGCGTTCAATCGCTGCGGTGGAAGCCGCCATGAACAGTGAGGAGAAGACCCTTCTCGTCGTAGCGCAGCGGCATCCGGGAACAGAAGAACCGAGACTTGAAGATCTCTTTACGATTGGGACCAAAGCCGTGGTGAAGCAGGTTGCGAGGACTCCCGAGGGGCATATCCACGCCTTGGTACAGGGTGTCGAGCGGATGGTGCTGCTGAAGGCTGAGCAAACTGACCCTTATGTGTTGGGCCGTGCCCGAGAGATGACTGCGCCAACAGACTCTGGACCCGAAGTCGACGCGTTGCGACGAGCTGTCGTGGACATGGTGGCGGAACTCCCCAGTCTGGTTCAGGCTCAAGGCATTAATGAAGCGGTAGCCTCCGTGACCACGGAGGAAGATCCTGTGGCCTTGGCCTATCGGGTGGCCTCCTTTCTTAACTTGACTGTGGTGGGCGAGCAAACCTTGCTCGAGTCCCAGACACGGGCAGACCTGCTTCGGGAACTCTTTGCCGCCCTCTCCCGGGAGGTGCAAATCTTACAGTTGCGAGCCAAGATCGCGGGGGACGTGCAGGCGAAACTCTCCAAGTCCCAACGAGAATATGTGTTGCGGGAGCAGTTGAAGGCTATTCAGGACGAACTCGGAGAAGGGGAAGGTGAGGACAACGCGGTCGCCCAACTCAGACAGCGGATCGAGGAGGCAGACCTGCCTGATCAGGTGCGAAAAGAGGCCGAGCGTGAACTGGCGCGACTCGCAAAGCTTCCCCCCGCGGCTGGCGATCACCAAGTGCTCCGAAGCTATCTGGAACTCGTTCTTGAGCTACCCTGGAGGAAGACGTCCGAGGACAGCCTGGAACTCGGTCGCGTCCGGCAGGTTCTGGATGAGGATCATTACGGCATCAAGGAAGTGAAGGAACGGATTGTCGAGCATTTGGCGGTTCTCAAGTTGAATCCAACCGCCAAGGCGCCGATTCTCTGCTTGGTGGGACCGCCTGGGGTAGGAAAGACGAGCCTCGGCCAGTCAATTGCCCGAGCCATGGGTCGGCAGTTTGAACGTTTTAGCTTGGGTGGTATGCATGATGAGGCTGAGTTGCGCGGCCATCGCCGCACCTACGTCGGCGCGCTGCCCGGCGGTATTATCCAAGCCCTCCGACGGGCAGGGGTCAGTAACCCCGTCCTCATGCTCGACGAGGTTGATAAAATGGGCCGAGATTTCCGAGGTGACCCAGCGGCAGCCTTATTGGAAGTTCTGGACCCGGCTCAGAACCATACGTTCCGGGACCACTATCTAGATCTACCCTTCGACCTGTCCAAGGTCTTCTTTATCACCACGGCCAATACGCTGGACCCGATTTCTCAGCCCTTACTGGATCGGATGGAAATCATCCGGTTGCCGGGCTACAGCGAGCAGGAAAAGCTCGAGATTGCAGGTCGCTATCTCTGGCCGAGACGGCTGAACGAATCAGGACTGAAGGCCGAACAGGTGGTGGTTTCCCAGGAGGCCATCAAGAACATCATCAGCCGGTATACACGAGAAGCCGGCGTTCGACAACTCGAGCAAATGCTGGGTCGGCTGACCCGGAAGATCGCGCTGAAATTTGCCGAACAACCATCCGATCAGAATCCCGAGCTGGTCGAAGTCAAGGGCGACGAACTTGGGGACTGGCTGGGAACGGAGCGATTCAGGCCGGAAGAAGCGCGCACACAGCTTCCCTCAGGCGTCGCCACTGGGTTGGCCTGGACCCCCACCGGGGGGGATGTGCTCTACGTGGAAACGAGTTTGCTGCCCGGCAGTCATGACCTCACCCTCACCGGGCAATTGGGGGACGTCATGCAGGAGTCCGCAAGAGCGGCACGGAGCTACTTGTGGGCCCATGCGGAAGCCATGGGGTTGGATATTTCACGGTTCAAACGTAACGGTGTCCACATTCATGTGCCGTCCGGTGCCATTCCGAAGGACGGTCCGTCAGCTGGGATTACGATGGCAGTGGCTCTGGCCTCGGCGTATCTCGATAGGCCGGTGCGGAGCGACACGGCCATGACCGGAGAAGTCAGCCTCAGCGGGTTAGTCCTGCCGGTTGGCGGGATTAAAGAAAAAGTGCTCGCTGCGCATCGGACCGGCATTCGCCGTATCATCCTTCCCAAGTCGAATCAGAAAGATCTCAAGGACGTGCCTGATGAGGTTCGAAATGATTTGGGATTTGTCCTTGTGGACAACATCGATGATGTGCTGCAGGCGGCTTTCGAATCCAGGGCAAAAAATGAAGCGTCAGAAACTGTACGACCTGGCGGCAATCATAACGGAGCTGCACACTCTGGCTCTCTCAAGGCCTAAGGGAAGGGGTCGCGCTGAAAGGCGACCCCTTCCTGTCTCCCCTCTCACTCAGGGACTCACTATTTATTCGGTTGCGGCGTGATTCGGAGGTAGGGTTTCACTGCCTTGTAGCCCTTCGGAAACAGGCCCTTCGCATCGGCATCGCTGACAGCCGGAGTGATGATACAATCGTCACCATCTTTCCAATTGGCTGGAGTGGCCACCTTGAAGTTCGCGGTCAACTGAAGGGAATCGACCACTCGCAGAAGCTCGTCGAAATTCCGACCGGTCGAGGCAGGATAGGTCAGCGTGAGCTTGATTTTCTTGTCTGGCCCGATGACGAAGACTGAGCGGACGGTCATGTTGTCTAGAGCATTTGGATGAATCATGTCATAGAGGGTGGCAACCTTGCGTTCGGGATCAGCAATGAGTGGATAGCTCACCGTGCAGTGTTGTGTCTCATTGATGTCGTTAATCCAACCCTTGTGGGCATCGAGTGGATCAACGCTGATGGCAATGACCTTGACGTTTCGTTTTTTGAATTCTGGAATGATCTTAGCGACCGTTCCGAGCTCGGTGGTACACACCGGGGTAAAATCCTTTGGATGTGAGAACAACACTCCCCACGAATTGCCTAACCACTCATGAAAATTGATTGTGCCTTCTGTTGTCTCCGCCGTGAAGTTCGGTGCCTCATCCCCCAATCGCAGTGCCATGGCTGTCTCCTTTCTTCCTTCAGGTCATGAAGTGAAATAATTGGACTCAATTCCTAGGTTAAGGATGACTTCTAAGGTACAGCGTTCCCGTGTCACTCCGCAAGGGGAGTGACTGGGTTTACTTGGAACGTGCTAACTAATTGATTTGTAATGTGTTACTAATGAGGAGGAACGGCCTCGGGGTGTTTCTCCCTCACAGAGAGCGAAATCAGAGAAGGGAGCGTGAGTTTGCGGTCGGATAAGGAAAGTGTGCCCAGGTCAATTCGAATCCGCATGGCGAGTATACAACGCCACAGCTTGGGACCGACGAGTGACCTGAAGCTTGTCGAAGATGTTGGAAAGATAGTTTTTGACAGTCTTGTCGCTCAGGCCTAGAGCCGAGGCGATTTCCTTGTTTGTTTTACCTTCCGCCACCAGGCCCAACACCCGCTGTTCCTGTTTGGAGAGGGCCTCAACAGGCCGTTGAGCTTCTGAGACTGCCATATTCCTCAGTAACGACATCGTTTGTTGGGCAACATTGGAGTCGAGTAGGGAATGTCCGGCTGCGACCGTCTTGATCGCTTGAATCAGGGGAGCTGCTCCAATGTCTTTGAGGATGTATCCCTGGGCGCCAGCCAAGATCGCATCAAGCACGGTGGTCTCCTCCGCGTAGGATGTCAGGAACAGAACCCGAGTCTCGGGACAGGCCGCTAGAATGTCCCGACATGCCTCAATTCCGCTTCCCTCCGGAAGACGAATATCCAAAAGGACCACGTGGGGTTTCAGTCGGATTGCCTCCTGCACGGCTGAGGACTTGTTGGATGCCTCCCCCACGATGCGAATTTCCGGGATGAGTTTGAATAGGGTACGGAGACCCACTCGGACCACCTCGTGGTCATCACCAATGAGTACCTCAATCGGTTTCGCTTCAGGCTTTGCCAGAGTATTTCTCCCTTGGGAGGTCAAAGGTGATTCGGGTTCCGTGACCGGGCCGAGAATCAATTTTCAGGAGCCCGCCGATCTTTCTTGCCCTGGACATCATATTCCCTAGCCCGAACCCGTTTGCGGCAGCGACTTTCAGATCGAACCCTCTTCCGTCCTCCTTGACGCAGAGACGAATTGAATTCTTGAGGGCCTGCAGGGAGATCTCTATCTTTTGAGCCTTTCCATGACGCAAACTGTTGCTGATTGCCTCCCGCGTTATATTCAGAAGATGGAGACCCTCCTCTCTGCTCACCTGTGTAGCCGCCTCCCGGTCAAGACGGGTTCGGAAACAGTTTGAGGTGCCCGTGCTGAAGCTTTCGACGAGTTGCTTTAGGGCTCCTTCTAGGTTCTCGCCCTGTAGGTTGTCGACCTTCAACCCTGAGAGAAAGGATCGAACCTCTTGAGTCAACAGGGTGAGCCGATTCATGGCATGATCCAATTGCTTGGCGGTTTTGCCTGGAGAAAGTCTCAGGAGAAGCTTCGCGGTTTCGAGCTCGAGTCCAACAGAATAGAGAGATTGCAGAATGCCGTCGTGGAGGTCCTGACTGATGCGCTCACGATCCTCGATTAGTTGAAGAAGTCGCTGTTCATTCTCACGAAGGGATTCCTCGGCCTGTTTGCGCTGAGAGATGTCGCGGACGGCTACGACCAAACCAGAGATTTGGCCTGCCCTCTCATAATAGGGGGTGTAATGGACATCCATGTACCGACGACCCAAGCCGGGGAAATCCAACCACGTTTCGTAGGACACTTGTTCTCCCGAAAGACACCGAATTTGAGCCGGTTTCAAAACGGCTTCAAACTTTTTGTGTCCAAAAAGTTGTGAACCAGTAAATCCGATAATCTCTTCCCTCTCCTTGCCGAAGGCCTGCAGATAGGATGCATTGATTTCCTGGTATTTCAAGTCGTTGTCAATGAAGGCCAAAAAATCACTTGTTCCGGCTGCTATTTGCTCATACCTGTGCAGTTTTCTTTCTGCCTGCTTGCGTCTAGTAATGTCACGCCAGATAGAGCGACTACACAAAATCTTACCTTCTTGATCCCGAACCGAAGAGACACTCAATGCCACGTCTATCTTTTCACCATTTTTGCGCTTCAGTTCCAGGTCTATGTCTACTATTTGCCCCGTTTCTCTGAACGCTCCGAAGGCTCGGCGGGCAGCTTTCAGGCAATCAGGGTGATACATTTCAAAGATATGACGTCCCACAATGTCGTTCTTGGTATGGCCTGTGGCGTTTGCCAGAGTCTGATTGCACTGAAGGACGATTCCTGTTTTCTCATCAACAGAGGCGAACATGTCCGGGGCGTGCTCGTAAAGATCCGAGTACTTGGCCTCTGACGCCTTCAATGCTTGCTCGGCCTCCTTTCTTTCGGTGATGTCCTGCAGGGAGCCGGACATGCGGAGGGGGTTTCCGGCTTGATCCCAGATTGCCTGGCCGCGCGCCCTGTACCACCGGTAGTCACCGCTCTTCGTGCGTAACCGATATTCTTCATCGTAGGGTGCCTGACGCTCAATGTGGGCGGAAAGTGCGGAAAACACGCGGTCCTTATCATCGGGGTGAAGGATGGACGCCCAACTATCTAGCACGTTAGGGAATTCGTTCTCTTCATAGCCAAGCATGGCTTTAAACTGTGGTGACCACCAGACTGGGGTTCGCGGCGAATACCATGGCTCATCAGGGCGCACCCGGCCATCCCAAAGACCATCACTCGATCCTTTCACTGCTAGTGCCAATTGTTCTTCGCTGGTCCGTAGGGCTTCCTCCGTGCGTTCGCGTTCGATTACAGCTGCAAGCACGTTGGCTATTCCCTGAACGAAATGCACGTCGTCGTGAGTGAAACTTCGGTGCTGCCTGGAATGGGCACTGAGCACACCAAAAGGCTTATCCTTTCCCTCAATGAGCACGCTCATGCCGCTTATGACCCCGTGCTCGTGCAAGAGTGGCGGCCCGCTGAATCGTGTTTCCTTGGACAAGTCATCTACGACAACAGAGTGATTTGACACCAGGGTGTAGCCTGCCTGTGATTCCTTGCCAGCCGGTAGTAATGTCCTCCCGACCTGGCCGTCCTTCCATCCCACACCCGCCACCAGCAAGAGAGTCTTCGTGTCCGGGAGTAACTCCAGTACCTGGCCATACTCGACGTTCAGCGTTGTTGTCACGAGAGAAACTGCTTCGTCCATCAATCGGGCGAGCCCGACGCCGGCTAGGGCCCTCTGGCCTAAATGGGCCACCCCTTTTTGCTGGCGGTTGCGTCCCGAAAGAGCGCTCTCCGCCCGTTTGCGTTCTAATTCGACCCCGGCTCGCGCGGCAAAAATCCTCATTACTGAGATTTGCCCCTGATCCAAATGCATGGGGCCATCATGGACTACCGCTAAGTGCCCGATAGTCTTTCCGCACCGATCAAAAAAGGGAATTCCAAAATATCCCTCGGCATTCAAGGTCACAAGATCTTTGTCATGGGGATAGAGGGCCCGCACCCCCTCAGCGTGATACACTTCACCTGACCCCACGTTCTCGCACGGGGTGCCTGCCAAGATGTACTCAAAATTGGTTGCATAACCTGTCCCATTCCAAAAGGAGAGCGTGCAGGCCTTCGGGCTCGAACTATCCATCCATTCAACCACGAACGCGTATCGCACACCAAGGGCCGTGGCGAGATGCTTGACAAGGGAGTCAAAGAACTCTATCCCGGTGCTCGTCGCCGTGCCTTTGACGATGGTCTCCAAAAGGTCTCTGCCTTGAGCCTGCTCGAGCTGGCCACCAATCCAGCGGGACATGAGTTGAAGGAAATCCTTGTCTGCCTCCGCAACCCGTCCTGAAAGTGGTTCATAGCCCATGAAGCAGAGTGTGCCGTAAATCTTGCTCCCTACGTTCACGGTCGTTCCAAGACAAGCCTCGATGTGAGAAACCGTATAGGCTCGGCTGTTGCGCCATGCAGATGCCCCAACATGCGCAATACCAATTGACTCGTTTGCCAGGAGTGCTTGGTCGCAAATGGATTCACAGACAGGGAGGAGGTTCCCCTCAGCGGGAAGGTTCTGTGGAGAATAGAAGAACTCTAAAACAGGATCGTTCCCTGTGTGGCGGACCAGTAGAGCAAGGGACAGCTTGAAACGGGAACAACCCAATTCCAACAGCGAGCGAATATCTTGCTCGTAGGATTGATTAGGGTTCGCTGTTATCTCGCACAGTTGTCTGATGGAATGTTCGCTAACATGAAGGGCTTCTTGTAGGCTTTCACGCCACCCAATTTCACCTTTCAAGCAATCGTTGGCATCGCTTAGTTCCTTTGTACGTTCCTGAACGCGGTTCTCTAACTCCTGATGTGCCCGATGCAGTGCATGCTCCGCCCGCTTCTGTTCAGTTATGTCTATGACCTGGCCTATAGTATATTCGGCCTGGCCATTGGCATTGCGAAACAGTCCAACCTTCAGGAGGCCATAAATCGTCTGTCCCGCTTTGCTGATGTACCGCTTTTCCATCTCTATGTGTGGAAGCGTTCCCTCGAGTAGTTGTTCTATCAGGATCCGGTTGTCGTCCACATCTTCGGGATGCGTGATTTCCAAGAAGGTACGCCCCTCCAGTTCACTGGCTGTGTACCCGAGAGTGTCGCAAAAGCTTTGGTTGACCCGTACATACCGTCCATCAAGTGTGGCAATCGCCATACCGATTGGGGCCTGCTCAAACAAGAAACGAAACCACTCATTGGTTTCCGGAGGCCAGCCCTCGGATGCCTCCCCTTCCCTGTCTCCCATGACCGCTGTTCGATGTGCGGCGTTCGGAGAGTCGTCGAGGAGCAGACCGAGGCCTTGACCCGGCTTCAGTGTTTTCGTGGTGTGAGATGATTCCAAACGGAGGGCTTCCAGCTCCTCTCGGAGCGATTGGAGCTGTTCAATCAGCTGGGCGCGAGTTAAAGAGTGGAGGGAGGTGAAAGGCTTAGCCACTGTAGCTATAAACCCAACCAAGCACCGCGTGGCTCATGAACCTGAGAACGTTGAAGACCCGCTTACTTACCACTTTCTTCTCATAAATGGATAGAGCCAAATGGCCCTACTGCCTGTGGTTGTCCCCATAGACGGCAATGGATAGGCAAGACTGGAGGGGAGAGGGGCAATTGGAGCGCAGCCAGATCTGGTTGTGTTCATGGGCTGTTCCGAAGAGCCCTCCGGATTTTTTCAACAGTGCTTGCGTCGACTCCTGCTGCCTCCCGCAACTGCCGGTCGGTTGCATCAGCAATGCCCTTCAGGCTTCCGAATTCCTTTAAGAGACGGTTCCGTCGAACCTCTCCGACCCCGATGATGTGGTCTAATTGAGAGGTCACCAGCATCTTGGCACGGAGCTTGCGGTGATAGGTAATGGCAAATCGGTGGGCCTCGTCTCTAATGCGCTGGAGCAGATGCGTTGCAGGTGAGTTTGGAGGAAGGATAACCGCGTTCTTCCTGCCCGGAAGAAAAATGCGTTCCTCCATTTTCTCTCGACCGGCGCCTGCGGTCCGAGCCTTCGCCAGTCCAACGATCGACAGGTCGGCGTGCCCGACTTCTCTCAGCCCTTCTCGTGCGGCGCCTAGTTGCCCAAGCCCTCCGTCAATGAGGACTAAATCTGGAAGTGGAAGGTCTTCCATCTCCCCGTATCGTCGTATGACGACTTCCCGCATGCTGGCGAAATCATTGGCTCCGGAAACCGACTGGATGCGAAACTTGCGATAATGGGCCTTCTTCGCTTGACCGTCTTCCCATACTACCATTGAGGCGACAGATTGGTTGCCCATCGTGTTTGAAATGTCGAAGCCTTCGATACGCGTGGGAGCTCGTTCCAAACGCAGCAAGCGTTTGAGTTCCTGGATCGCCTGGCGATCCAGTTCCTCGTCGCGCAGATGTTCCGCGACCCCTGACCCCGCATTTTCTTCGGCGAGCAAGACCAGTTGATGCTTGGCCCCGCGTTCTGGTGCCACCACTCGGACAGATTCACCTTTCTTGCCTGAAAGCCAGGCCTCAATCAATGCGGTCTCTTCCAAGGGTGTTGGGACCAATACCTCTTTCGGGGGCATGCCCTCCTTATTATAAAATTGCTCGATCGCAGAGCGGACCAATTCCTCATCGGAAGAATCGGCCCCGTCCCGCCAGAAGAAATCCCTTCGTCCAATCAAGAGGCCCCCCCGAACGAAAAGCATCTGCAAATCCACTGCCGACCCCTGGCGGGCCAGCCCAAACACATCCTGATCCACTGAGATAGTCTGAGTGATCCGCTGTCTTTCAAGTGTGCGCTCGATTTTGAAAATGCGATCTCTTAGCCTGGCGGCCTCTTCGAAATTCTCCTGCTCCGCCGCTGTCTCCATGTCACTGCGGAGAGCCTCAAGCAACTCCCGATCTCGCCCTTCCAAGAACTGGCGGACCTGCTTGACGATGTGATGATACTCGTCCCGGCTTTGATTGCCGGTGCAGGGTGCCATACAGCGTTTGATTTCAAATTCGATGCAAGCGCGATCCGCGGTCCCATCAATGTCGATTTCGCATGTCGCCAGTGGAAAGACCTTACGGATCACTTTGAGTGTTTCACGCAGAGCTCCCGCAGGTGTGTAGGGCCCATAGTAGAGGGCCCCGTCCTTTTGAACTCGACGGACAATCGAGAGCCGCGGGAAGTCATCTTTGATCGGGAGTCGGAGGTAGGGATACTGTTTGTCATCACGCAGGACCACGTTGAACCGAGGCCGATGGCGTTTGATGAGATTGCTTTCCAGAATGAGGGCTTCCAGGTCCGAGCGGGTCACAATCGTTTCAAGATCGTGGACCTGACCGAGCATCAGGGCAGTCTTCGGAGTCTGGTCCGTTCCCTTCTGAAAATACGACCGGACACGATCGGCAAGTACCCGCGCCTTCCCGATGTACAGAATCTCGCCCTGCGCGCTTTTCATCAGATAGACGCCAGGTTGATCGGGGAGATGCTCCAGTTTCGACACGAATTCCGATGAGTGTCTTGATTTCATGACCATGGTGGCATTCTATGGCTTACGAATTGTTTGGGGCAAGCCTGTTTGGCGATTGACCAGGCAAGCCCATGGTGCAGGGGGTGGAGGCGGTTAACCTCTTAGGGCTCGAAGAAACTGGGGGCTGAGGGTGCCCCGTGCCACCTCCGCGACCGGCCCCTTCATCGTAAGGTCGAAGTCACGAGTGACCTTGATCTGCAGGGTTCCACCCGGAGCCCTGACGGTGACCGGGCTTCTGACCAGACCTAGTCGCACGGCCGCGCTGGCGGCAGCACAGGCGGATGATCCCGAAGCCTGGGTTTCCCCGGCCCCTCGTTCCCAAATGAGGATAAAGATTTCACGCGGACCAGTCGGGATGGCCAATTGAACGTTCACTCGGTTCGGAAACAACGGGTGACGTTCGAGGGCTGGTCCCAACGCGAGCAGTTCGTCACGCGTCCATCGCTGTCCCTTTGACTTGAAGATCACGCAGTGGGGGTTGCCGACGCTGACGCCTGTGAACGTGAGTGTTTTCCCGCCCGCGGTGATGCGCTGATTGACGAGTTCTGGAACCGTGAGCGTGCAAGGGAGGGTCTTGGGCCGAAAGGAGGCCCGGCCCATTTCCACCGTCACGGCTGCGGCCTCCCCATGGACATCGATGTGGAGGTCGATCTTGACGAGGCCACCCTTGGTCTCGACGGTGAAATGCTTGTTTCGAGTCTTGCGGGTCGCATAGAGATACCTGGCAAAAATCCTCAGGCCATTGCCGGACTTTTCCGCCTCGCTGCCGTCAGGATTGTAAATTCGCAGACCGAAATCAGCCTTCTTTGAGGGTGTCAGAGCGAGAATCCCATCGCTCCCGACGCCCCAATGGCGATCACAGATGGCACGGATCCTAGACGGAGTCAGCGTGAAGCTGAGTTCACGTGGATCCATCACAAGGTAGTCGTTCCCGAGGCCATGCCCTTTCAGAAACGCATTCTTCATGCTTCTTCTCCGTTTATCCGCAGATGACCAGGTGTCCCAAGCACAGACCTCCTTTTCTCTCACCCTCGAGGAGGTGAAGGATCGCGATCTGCTCTACACGATCGCGGTACCAGGCGGGCGTTCGATCAGCTCGATTTCATAACCATCGGGGGCATCAATGAAGATAAAGCGGCTCCCGGAGGAGCTTTGGGTTGGCCCGTCAGTAATTCTTATCCCTTTGGTTTCGAGCGTCTTGACGGTGTCGTCCAAATTGCCAACCTCGAAGGCGAGGTGGACCAAATCCTCTTGAACCTTGACCGGCCCGCTCGGTGGAAAGCTGCACAATTCGATTAATTCGTCGCTGTTGGGAACAGCAAGGAAGGCTAAATGGGACCCTCGAGGGGACGTTTTTCGATCGACCACTTCCAGGCCGAGCACCTCCGTATAGAACCGAATGGTTTCCTCTATGTCACTCACGCGCATGCGGGTGTGAAGCAGTTTTTCCACTTGCATGGGGCGCCTCCTTCGCTGGGCCCTTGAGTTTCCCATCGGGATGGAAGACGTGATATTCTGACTCATAAGGATAGAGCATGCAAGGTCGAGATTGGCAAATTGGGCGGGTTCTTGGCATTCCGATCAAGATTCACGTCTCGTGGTTTTTTATATTCGCCCTGGTGACCTGGAGCCTGGCCACTGGGTATTTACCAGAGTCCCTTCCAGGCCTGCCCAATCTTCGTTACTGGGGTATGGGAGGTATGGGGGCCATTCTCCTCTTCTCCTCCGTGTTGCTCCACGAACTGGGCCATTCCTACGTCGCGCTCCGCTATCGAATCCCCATTAGTCAGATCACCCTGTTTGTCTTCGGAGGGATGGCTCACATGCGGCAGGAACCTCCAGGACCCCGGGCCGAGTTTCTCATCGCGATCGCCGGGCCAATTGTGAGCTTCTTCATTGGTGGCGTTCTCCTGGGAATGGTATTTTTGACCGATGCCCCTCGGCAATATGACGGATTCCTAGCCCTGGGATTGCTTCTTGGCTCAATCAATCTTCAGTTGGGGCTGTTTAACCTGATTCCTGGTTTTCCGTTGGACGGGGGCCGAGTGTTGCGGGCCGGTCTCTGGGCCTGGTCAGGCGATTTCCTCCAGGCGACCCGCCGCGCGGCGCTTGCTGGCCAAGGGTTTGGACTTGCCTTCGGCTTAGTGGGCGGAAGTCTGATTCTGGGCGCTTCCTGGGGAGTACTGCCAGGACTGTTTGCAACCCACGGTGGCTGGATTGCCCTCATCGGGGCGTTCTTGTTTCTTACTGCCAAGGGGAGCCGGCGTCAAGCTGGCTTCAGGGCTTCCCTCACCCAACTTCGGGTCAGGGACGTGATGGTTCACCAGGTGGTCACCCTGGATCCAGGCGTCAGTGTCGAAGACTGTGTCACGCACCATTTTTTTCGGTATGGATATGCGGGATTCCCGGTGATTGAAGACGGACGGCCCATCGGCATGCTGGCGGTTGAAGACCTTCAGACCGTGCCGAGATCCCTCTGGTCATTGAGGCAGGTTCGTGATGTGATGCAGCCGTGGACCACGACCATGGAAATCGGACCCGAGACCTCCGCCCTCCATGCGCTCGAATCGATGCTGCTCGCGGAGCGGAGCTGGCTTGGGGTGGTGAATGATGGGCAACTGATTGGAATGGTGACTCGGTCGGGGATCGCCCGATCCCAGAAACTCCTTGAGGGTGGGGACCAAGCGCCTGGCATGAGATCCTGAGGGGTGGGGCGTGCCCAGCCTGGACCTTAACCGGACTCCATCAGCGGGCCGATCGTCTGGAGCGCGGTTTTTCCCCCTGCGGCGTTTGGAAGGGCAGCACCACGGTGGTAAAGCCACCTGTTCTGGCCATGGAGAGATTTTGGGAAATGGAGATGTGGACCAGGTGCAGAGCCAGAAGAAACCCGTACACGACACAGAAGAAATGGAACGCCACACTTCCGTAATCAGCCATTAATATGGGTAGGCAGATCGCCACCAGGGCGCTGGCAATCAAGGTAGCCAAGATGAGTCGTCGGCAAAATTGGTAGCTAGGTTCTTGCTCAATCGGTTTCAAGGCGTTGTGATAACGATCTGATCGACTGAGTCTTGCCTCGCGGACCTCTCCCTTTGGTTGTCTCCGCAGAAAGAGAACGAAAATACCTACCGCAATAACCATCCAGGGAGTCGACCACAGGGGCCAGTAGCGGGCCGCAGAAAAGGTCTCTCCAGACAGAAGTGTAATAAAGGACGGAATATATAGGAGCCCAAGGGCCAATGGGGCGAAGAGGCTATCTCTCGGTCGTTGCCCCGACGGTCCTCCCTGAATGAGTTCCTTCTCAAAAAGCGGGAAGCCGTATTTCAGCACCACGAGTGCAATGGCCACACTGACCGTTTTATCAGGGATGTACCGCAGGCAGTTTTGTAGCCAGTTCACGATCGCCCATCCCAGACTGTCCGCCCATGCCGCTCCCAGTATGGGCACTAAATAACCCTGCAATTCGCTGTGCCAGCCCGAAACCAGACTCTGCAGGGCTCGCACGACAGTGGTCTGGAGGACCACTTCGGTTTGCTCGGCAATGGCCGCCTGAACGAAGGTGCCGGGCACACTCATCACCACTCCACCCAGTACCCCCAGGCGGACGAGAAACCATAGGTGGGCCATGAGGGAGGTGTGGCCTAGCGTCAGGTAGCGCTGGAAGCTGGCGCTCCGGGCGACCGCACCCCAAAAAAACGCGCCGGTCATATTCACGAGGGACCAGGGAAAAATCAGGTAGTCTGCGCCAGGACCAGGGTAGAGCAGCCAGTTCACGGCGGAACTGGAGAGGAGCGCGACGACGGCTCCCCACCAGGGACCGAGCAGAAAGGCGACCAAGGCCGTTCCCATCATGTCCAAGAACAGAATGGTCTCTAGACGAACACTCAATGCCAGCCCGAGATAATTCAACAGAAGGCCGGCCGCGCCGATCACCAGAATTTCTCGGTAGAAGAGATAGGAGAGCGGAGAATTACGTGTCCAAGGGAATCGCGTTGAAAGGGTTTTCAAACCGGATGACCCTGGTGCCGGTCGTTCCTCTGGAAGTTTCGCGACTTCCGTCCCCTTTTTACCAGAGCGGAAGCGTTCACGCAGACTCATGCTTCGATCGACAATCGTCAAAATGGCGGCCACAAAGGCCAAAAGGGAGGCGAAGATGAAAAACAAATCCCTATTCATCGATTGGTGTCCGCTCCTTGTTTTGAAACCTTATTCTTGATGGGTTCATGCCCGTGCTCGCTGAAACGGAATGGCGAGCTAGGTAAGGGCTGAAAAGGGATTCTACTTCGGAAAGGCCAAGGGCACCAGAAAAACGCGGAAAGTAACCGGGAAAGAAATGCAAGTTTGCTTGACGATCCGGTTGTCCGGGGAAATATCGGGCAGAGGGAAACGGTGCGTGACGAAGATGGGACCTGAGGCAGGTTGGGTTAAGACTGCGAGGCCGACAGAGATTCCGTGGCTGTCCCCTTTGTGGGCTGAACCGATATCGTGGATGGCGACCTTCGCTCCGCCACCATGTGAAGACGGCGCACTAACGCAGCCCCAAACAAGAAGAGAGCTGCGGAGTAATAGATCCACAGAAGAAACAAGACCACGGCGAGCAAGGAGCCGTACATCCGGCCATAGACCGAAAGGTTCTGTACATAGGTGCTAAAAAGATGTTTGGCGAGTTCCCACAGGAGCGCCAGAAAGAGGCCCCCAATGAACGCGTCCTGCCAGCTTGGGCGTCTGTGAGGAAGATACTTGTACAGGCAGGTGACCGCTGTCAGCAGCAACACAAAGGGCAGGAGGTATGCCAACAGAAATTGGCTGGCGGCGCCAAGCACGACAGGCAGGTCGCCAATCTGTGGAGCTAAGGACACTACGAGGTTGATGATTTGGGTCACGAGAACTGACAGCAAGAGCAGGATCCCGGCCAGGACCAATAACACAACCGACCGCAATGTCGAAATAAGGGGATTCCGTTTTTTCGTAGATCTGAATACCACCTGGACGGCGTATTCCACTTCGTAGAACACGAGGGTGGCAAACCAACCGAAGGTGAGCAGGACGATCCACTGAACGACCTGTTCCCTGGCAACTCGTTCCAGTTCTTCCACCAAGTTTGCTCCAATGTTTGGAAGGAAACCCTGAATAAACGTGATCAGATGCTCATGCCCGATCCGATCTTGGCTGAAAAAGAAGCCAACCGCGTTCAAAAGCAGGAAGACCATGGGAAAGAGCGAGAGGAGCGTAAAGAACGCGAGCGAGGCTGCCAATGTCCCGCATCCATGGTGGAAGAAATCTATGGTAGCGCCGCGAAGGGCTCGTAAAAAGACCATCATACCTTGAAGATGCCCTTAATGAAGCTCCGTGTCAAATAGAACGGTGGAATTCGGGGAGCCAAACTTGTCGTCCGTCATACATCACCCACCGACCGCCAGCTCTTTCTCCTGGATGAGACACTGAGCGCGATCGAAAGGCCCCTCGTAAGTTACTTCATCGACGAGGCGGCATGGGTTGCCAGTGAAAGGAGTGGATCAGGGTAAAGGCCGAACACCACGACCCCTCCAAGAGCACAGGCGAGCACGATGGCCATGACTGGTGAGGTGGTCAAGCGAGGCACCGTGGCTGCCCCCGCGTCAGGTTCACGCATATACATTACCATGACGACCCGCAGGTAATAAAATGCGCCAGCTGCCGTAAAGAGGACGGCAATGACGGCTAACCAGATAAGCCCGCTGTTGATGGCGGCAAGGAACAGGTAAAATTTTCCGATAAACCCAGCTGTTGGCGGGATTCCGGCGAGGGATACCATAAACACGAGCATAAGAAAGGCCGCAAAAGGCTGTCGCTTTGCCAGTCCGCTCAGGTCCTCGATCTGTTCTCCCTCCAGGCCTCCCTTCCTCAAGAGGGCCACAAGCGCAAATGCACCCAAGGTCATGAACGAGTACACCACGAGATACAGCATGACGCTCGGAAGGCCAAAGGACTGAGCCTCCGAACTGGCTCCCACCTGACTTGCCACGGCCACACCAATGAGAGCATACCCCGCATGGGCGATGCTGGAATAGGCTAACATCCGTTTGATATTTGTCTGCACGATCGCCACGACGTTTCCCAGGACGAGGGTGGCGACACAGATAATGAGGAACAAGGTGTGCCAGTTCGCCTTAATTCCGGCCAGCCCCTCCAAAAAGACTCGCAGGAAAGCTCCGAAACTGGCCGCCTTTGATGCTACGGCCATGAAAGCCGTAACTGAGGTCGGCGCGCCTTCATACACATCTGGTGTCCACATGTGAAATGGAACAGCCGAAATCTTGAAGCCAAAACCTACCACCAGGAGGACCATGGCCAAAACCAGAGTCGGCTCATTGAGACCGTTGGCGCTCGCGGCGGCCGCAATGGTGGGGAGGCGGGTGCTACCGGCAAGTCCGAATAACAGAGAGATGCCGTACAGCAAGATGCCGGATGAAAAGGCGCCCAGTACAAAGTATTTGGCGGAGGCTTCGAGCGAACGAGGTTCTTCGCGCTTAAAGCCGGCGAGGACGTAGAGGGAAATAGACATGAGTTCCATTCCGAGATAGATAATTAATAAATCCGCGGCTGAAACCATGATCATCATTCCCGCGAGGGAGAGGAGCAGGAAACCATAATACTCGGTAACGTGAATCCGCTCCTCCGCCAAATACGCAAGAGATAGCAGAATGGTGAGTCCTGTGACGGCGTAGAGCAGAAGCTTCCAAAAGCTCGCGTAAGGATCAATCACCACCAGGTCGCTAAAGGCCCACGTCTCGCGATTGAGGTTGGAGACCGTGATCAGGAAGCAGAGCATCAACGCTCCCAGGCTCAACCAGGCGAGCCAGGATTTCCTCCGTGCCGGCGTGACGGGCTCCAGTACCAGCACGGCGCAGGCTGCCGCGACGACGATCAATTCAGGAAGGATAGCGATCAAGTCGGCCAGCGGAAGGGTCATGGTCTTTCTTTTCTTTCAAGGTTCCGGAGGACCGAGTACTGGGGGGTGGCGTATTGTCTTTGCAACCCTACATCTCTTCTTTCCCGTTTTGCGCCTTTCGCAATCGCAGTCTTTTCTTCAGTGATTTGGCCGATCAGGTTGTCCACGCTGGCATGCATGATGTTGAGAACTGGATTCGGAAATACTCCGATCACAAAGACGAGGACCACGAGGGGAGCAAAGGTAACCATTTCACGCAGATTCAAGTCAAATAGGCGCGCATCGCTGTTCCTTGTGGGCGACCCGAAGGCGACACGCTGGACCATCCATAAGAGATACACCGCGGCGAGAATGACCCCTAATGCAGCAATGGCAGCTGCGCCCTTGCTCCATATAAAGGTTCCCACGAGGACGAGAAACTCCCCGACAAAGCTGTTGGTGCCCGGCAGCCCGAGCGACGAGAGGACAAAAATCACCAAAACGGTTGCATAGCGGGGCATTGACTTGGCTAGTCCCGAATGATCCGCGATCAGGCGACTATGCGTACGTTCGTAAATGGTCCCGACGCAAAGGAATAGGGCGCCAGTGGTAATGCCGTGGTTGACCATCTGAAAAACGGCGCCTTCGATCCCTTGGGCGTTCAGCGCAAAAATCCCCAACGTCACGAACCCCATATGGCTGACGCTGGAATAGGCGATGAGTTTCTTCAGGTCGGCTTGGGCCAATGCCATGTAAGCGCCGTAGATAATGGCAATAAGAGACAGGGTCACAATCATTGGGGTGAATGTCACGGTCGCATCGGGCAGCATGGGAAGCGCGAACCTCAGAAACCCGTAGGCACCCATTTTGAGCAGTACGCTGGCTAGAATCACGCTTCCGGCTGTCGGTGCTTCGACGTGAGCATCCGGTAACCAGGTATGAAAAGGAAACATGGGCACCTTGATGGCGAAGGCGAGGAAGAATGCCAGAAACAGCCAGTTCTGGAGGGTGGGGGAATACATCCCTTGAGTCAGCGCCACGATGTCAAAGGTATGCCCGCCCTGAAAGAACAGGACAATGAGGGCCACCAGCAAGAGAACACTGCCGGCCAGGGTATACAGGAAAAACTTGATCGCCGCATAGAGACGATTCGCTCCTCCCCACACGCCAATCAAGAGGTACATCGGGATGAGCATGACCTCCCAAAAAACGTAAAACAGGACGAAATCAAGGGCCACAAAGACGCCTAACATGGCCGCCTCCATCACCAGGATGAGCCCCATGAACTCTCGGACGCGTGACTCGATGGATTTCCACGATGTGAGTATGCACAGGGGGGTGATGAACGTGGTCAAGACGACCAGGGGAAGACTAATCCCATCGACCCCCAGGCTGTAGTTGATCGGCGGAGAGGTGATCCAGGAGACCCGCTCGGTAAATTGCATCCCGGGGACAGACGGGTCAAAGAGAAAACAGACCGGTAGCGTCAGCAAAAAATCGCCGATCGCTAGAGCCAGAGATACCCAGCGGGCCAGGCTCTCTCTGATGAGAAGCAGCAAGGCGGCCCCGATGAGGGGCAGAAATACCAATGCTGTCAGCCAAGGAAAATCCGCGCTCTGCATTCCGCTCTCACCCATCATTGTTCTCTATGACGTCACGATCTCCGCAATGGGAGACCGTACACACGTTTGATAGCGGTTGATCCCGTGACGCTAGGCCAAGCGTCCCGCGCTACCTGGCTAGAAAAACAGGTAAAAGGTCAAAATCGCAACTGCTCCCGCCGTCATCGCCAGGGCATAGTGCTGTGCTTGGCCGGTTTGGAACAGGCGCATCAACCATCCGCCCCACGCCAGGGCTCTAGCCACTCCATTCACGGCGGCATCAATCACACCGACATCCACGATACTCCAAAGGCCGTTTGCCAGGCTGAATGTGGGGCGGACGACGGTCCTATCGTAGGCCTCATCGACATACCACTTATTGAATGAGAGACGGTACGCCGCTTGCCATCGTGCGGCGAGACGGTCTGGGATCCCTGGGGACTTGACATACATCACATAGGCCCCCGCGATTCCGATGAGTCCCATGACGGTTGCGGCGACCATCATGCCCACGCCGACGAGCCCCTCGTGGTGGGCATCGGCACCACTTCCTTGGAGCGCTGGCGCAAGAAAATCTGGAATGCCCAGGTACCCCGTGGCGATAGATAGCACAGCCAAGATGATCAAGGGGATCGTCATGGTCTGCGACGGTTCATGAATATCGCCGACGTGGTGGTCCACTCTGGACGCTCCCCAAAAGGTCACGAAGACGAGCCGGAAGCTATAGAACGCCGTTAAGAGTGCGGTGAGGAGCCCGAGGATAGCCAGTCCTTTGCCCAATGATCCGGCCAGCCAGGCCTCCACAAGCAATTCGTCCTTGCTGAATGAGCCAGCCGTGAATGGAAATCCGGCAAGGGCCAGCGAGCCAATCACAAATGTCCAATAGGTTATGGGGAGTTTGCTTTTTAGCCCCCCCATGCGGCGCATATCTTGTTCGTGATGGAGAGCAATAATGATCGAGCCGCAGCCGAGAAACAGGAGGGCTTTGAAGGCTCCATGAGTCAGAAGATGGTAAATCCCGGCCGTATAGGCCCCCAGACCACAGGCCATGACCATATACCCCAGCTGACTCACAGTCGAATAGGCGACGATTCGTTTGATGTCGTATTGCGTCAGGGCAATCGTCGCACCGATAACCATCGTCACGGCTCCTGTCAGCGCGACCACATTCATGGCGGTGGGGGAGAGGTTGTACAATGGCGAAAGCCGGGCCACCATGAACACGCCGGCAGTGACCATCGTGGCTGCGTGAATCAGAGCAGAAATCGGAGTCGGCCCTTCCATGGCGTCCGGTAACCAGACATGTAATGGAACCTGGGCCGATTTACCCACTGCTCCGACGAATAGGAGTAGGCAGGCTAGGGTTAGTACAGAGACCTCCCAGGTGCCTCCCACCGGCTTGAGCAAGTTGATCGTTCCCCCCACCAGGTCTGGCGCATGCAGGAACACGTAGCTGTACTCCAGAGAGCCTAGGTACGAAAACACGATCAGCAATCCGAGAAGGAATCCAAAATCGCCGATACGGTTCACAATGAATGCTTTGGTGGCTGCGCTACACGCCGTTGGCCGCTCGTACCAATGACCGATGAGAAGGTAGGAACACAGACCGACGGCCTCCCAAAAGACAAACAATTGGAGAAAGTTGTTGGCAAGCACCAACATCAACATGGAAAAGGTGAAGAGGGCGATATAGGCAAAGAAGCGGGCATAGCCCGGCTCGCCTCGCATGTAACCGACGGTGTAGATGTGGACCAGTGAACTCACGGTCGTGACCAACAGGAGCATGACGCAGGTGAGACGATCAAAGTACAGCCCCAACTGTACGTGGAGGTGTCCTGAATCGATCCAGGTGTACAGGGGAATGGTAATGTTCTTGCCCCCAGCGACTTCCCAGAAGACGAAACATGACAAGAGAAAGGAAGTGAGGACAGCAGGTACGGCCACGACATGGGCCCGTTCTCTGATCCAATGTCCGAAAAGCCCGAGGAGCAGAAAGGCAACGAAGGGCAGGAAGGGAATAAAATATAGGTAGAGCAGATCCCTCATGAATCACCAGTCATTCGAGAGTCGATAGGCAAGTGAGCCCGCAAGCAAGTTCGCACCACTGGATATGAACCTGGGGCATTGGCCAGCCTTGCCGTTGCTTCACTTACCATTTCAACAATTGAAATTCGTCCACATTGATGGAAGATCTGCTCCGGTATAAAGCGATAATGATCGCGAGACCCACAGCGACTTCTGCGGCGGCCACGGTGAGAGTAAAGAAGACGAAGACCTGGCCGGCCACGTTTTGAAAGTAATGCGAGTAGGCCACGAAATTAATGTTGGTGGCGTTCAGCATGAGTTCGATCGACAGGAGAATGATGATGATGTTTCTCCGTATGAGCACGCCCACCAACCCCGTGAGAAATACGATGCCGCTGAGAATCAGGTAATGGGATATAGGAATCGTCATCGTGGGGTCCCTCTGCGCTCTGTCACTTGGCGAAGAGCTCCTTCTTGGCCAAGATCACGGCTCCGATCATGGCCACGAGTAAAATGAGGGATGCCACCTCAAACGGAAAAAGGTAGGTGGAGTACAGGACTTCCCCGATGGCTTCCGTGTTCCCTGCAGCCTCCACATTGGCGCTTGCCAGCGCAGGCTGTGGCTGATCACCTGACGAAGTCTGTCGACTCAGGAAGAGCAGCACGACCTCGGTCAATAACACGAGGGCCAACAGGGTCCCGATGGGAACCTGGGAGTGGTACTTCAGTTCTTTTCGCACATTAAGAAGCATCACCGTGAACAGGTAGAGGACCAAAATGGCGCCGGCATAGACCATTATTTGCACCACAGCCAAGAATTCTGCATGGAGTGTGACGTACAGTCCGGCGACATGAAAAAACATGACCAGCAGCGACAGCACGCTCTGGATTGGGTTCCTGAGGGCGATCACCAAGATGGACGTCACGACGATCACACCGGCAAAATAGTAGAAGAACAGGTAGGCCATGTTTTCGTTTCTCCTGTTTCCTCAGCGCGCGCAGTAAATCAGGATCCCTCCCCCCGAGCCATCCGCGTTTGCCCCGGCCTGCCTCACGGGGTTAGTCTGTCCTTCAATCGCCTGTAAGTCCGCGCCGCCTATTCGGCGCCAGGTCTTCTCTGGGTTACCTCGTCCTGGTAGATGAGAGGGTGCGGGGGAGGGCAGCACTAGGTCGACTTCTGTGGCATGTTCTTGAATGCGACATTGAAGAAGGCCACGTTCGGGTGTTGGAATTCCAGTCGTTTTTCACGCACCGGGAATGACCGATCACCAATGGCCAGCAGCTGCTCTTTATTAAGCTGAAGCTGGCGTTTGTCATACACGGACCATTCGTATTCCCGCGTCATCCCCAGAGCATCAACCGGACATGCGTCCACGCAGAGCCCGCAAAACAGACACCGGGTCATGTCCATGTAGTACTCTTTGGCGTATCGCTTGGTTGGCTCCCCAGGTACCTCCGCGCTCAAAACTCGGATGACCCGCGAGGGACATGCCGCCTCGCACAAGTCGCAACCGACGCACTTTTCCGTCCCGTCGTCATACCGCAGTAGAGCGAGCATGCCTCGGTAGCTTTCTGGCAAGGTCCGTTTTTCGTGCGGGTATTGAATCGTGATTGGCTTGTAATTCAATAAATGCTTGAGTGTTGCCTTCATCCCCACCAACAATTCGTAGAAGGTAATCGTTTTGAGCCACTCGGTGAGCTTTGTCATGTTGAACTCCGTGGCCGATGCCGATATCGATCTTCAGTAGACTTCCCTGGTCCGCTCTTGGCTGTTAACCGACAGCCCCGCGTCAGCACCCTTCATCTCGGAAAAATATAGGCCATAATCGACGTGATCACAATGTTCCCTAGTGCGATCGGGAGCAACACTTTCCATCCGAATCGCATGAGCTGATCGTACCGAAGGCGTGGTAGCGTGGCTCTGAGCCAGAAAAACAAAAACAGGAAGAAGTATGTCTTCGCTGTGAACCAAAAGATGCCTTCAATCCATCCCCATGGCTCTGGGACTAGGGTGCCGGGGTACGGCCCTTGCCACCCTCCGAGAAAGAGAATGGCGGCAATGCATGAGACTAGAATCATGTTCGCATACTCGGCCATGAAGAAAAATGCGAATCGCATCCCACTGTATTCCGTGAAGAAGCCCGCGACGAGTTCGCTTTCGGCCTCAGGGAGGTCGAAGGGAACACGATTGGTCTCTGCGACGGCCGATATGACATAGACCACAAAGGCAAGAATCTGTGGAAAAGGGAGGGCCATGATATACCAATTCCAGAACCAGCCACTCTGCGCCTCGATGATGGTCACCAGGCTCAGGGACCCCGACAACAAAATCACCCCGAGGATCGCCAGCCCCACGTTCAATTCGTAACTGATGACCTGCGCCGCAGAACGCAGACCGCCGAGGAGAGAGTATTTGCTGTTGGACGCCCAGCCTCCAAGGATAATGCCGTAGGCGCCGATAGAAGTGAAGGCCAAGATATACAGAATGCCAATGTTAATATCACTGATCACAAACGGCTTGAATTGGATCCCGAACAATTCAATGGTGCGATTGTCCCCAAAGGGAATGACGGCGAAACCGATCAAAGCCGGGACCAGTGCGAGAATCGGCGCGATGCTGAACAGAAATTTATTCGCGCCGGCGGGAATAATGTCTTCCTTGAAAAACAGCTTAAGACCATCTGCCAGCGGTTGGAGGATTCCATAGGGGCCCACTTCCATGGGGCCCATCCGGTCCTGCATCCAGCC
>JBFJQA010000014.1:0-31481 GCA_041616875.1 Nitrospiraceae bacterium
CCTGGGCTACAGCTATGCCGACCGGGGCATCCGCATCGAAGAAGCCGTGGCCCTGACCCAGCGGGCGGTCGAGCTCAAACCCGACAACGGCTACTATGTCGACAGCTTGGGATGGGCTTTTTTCAAGATGGGCCGGCTGGATGAGGCCTTGAAGGAGATCAACCGGGCCATCTCGCTTGTGGGAGACGATCCTGTCATATTTGAGCATCTAGGGGAAATCTACTTAAAGCAGGACCAGCCAGAAAAGGCCGGAGAGGCCTGGGTCCGTTCGCTGGAATTGGATCCGTCGAACTCTAAACTGATCGAGCGACTCAGGGAGCTGGAACTTGGCGACTCCATGTTGGAGGACCGTGTTCGACAAGCGCAACGTCGAGTGTCGGAGCAACCGCAGGCTCAGCCGTCCACCCCCTAAGTCTCGCCTCGCCCTGAAGTCTGATCATCCGTTTCTCCTCATGCCAAATTTTGGCAGGTCCAGTCCCGAAGTCTCGTTCAGGTCTCCTGTTTCAGAGTCTTAGGCTCTCCCTTCACAATGGCTGGCAGGTCTGTGTTTTCAGTCTGTTAGGTCATCCATGCTGAGACTCATACAATTTCGGCATGAAATCTGCTGTTGATGATACTGCACAGGAGAACAGGTTCCTGCCTTCGGCCTGAGGGTTGGGTATCTGCACCTCGAGAAGGAGGCGCTGCAGGTCAGGGAACGAAGGGAGGCTGAAGTGAAGTGGCCGATCCTCCAGGAGAGAGGCTTTACTCTCATCGAATTGATGGTGGTCGTGGCCATCGTGGGTATCCTTGCGGCCATCGCCATCCCTAATTTCATCAAGTATCAAGCGAAATCCCGTCAATCTGAGGCCAGAACTATCCTTGGCTCGGTCTTTGTCACGGAAATATCGTTCTATGGCGAGAATGTCAGATACGGCAGCTTCAGCGAAGTCGGGTATACGATAGCTGGCACCTCCAATCGGTATACCTACCGGAGCCCGGCTGTGGGTGGGACGGCTACGTCCAGTGGGACGGCGGGTGTCGATATGATTCCTAATGGGGTTGGCACATTCAGTGGGGAAAACACGCTTGTGCCCTCCATGGCGGCCACGGGGGCTGGAGGGTCATTCACGGCAACGGCGGCAGGGAACATTGACGCGGATGCGACTCTCGACTGGTGGCATGTGAACGACCTTAAACAAGGACTCCAAAATCCAGATAGTGACGACGTCGCCTTGTAGGTGCGTCCTGCCTCGGAGGGGCACCAGATGCCGTATCCGATCCGGCATCAATGATTGCGCGCCCAACGTTGTCTTGCCTTCTGGTTCACATCAGTGACACCAATCACAACCCGGCGGCTTGTGGAAAGCCTGTCCCGGGAGCCTCCACCGGCCTATCCTCGCCGGAGATCTTTCCTCCGGTGCTAAATTTTGCCCTGACGAACAATTCTTTGCTGCCAGAACCGATTTTCATGGTCCGTTGTTCCCCGTTAATCTTACCCATGTCATTGTAATCGCTTCCAAAAATATTCTTCCTGCCAAAGGGTTACTCCTTTGGTATGGATCATGCTGTCCCAACCTGCTAGGCCTTCTATCATTCCTGATACGGGGCCAAATTACGTCCGGACTCTACGTGACAGCGCCAATTGAATGGGAGAGCCCAACTATGGAACTGGGCAGGTGTTCGGGCGGGCAAAAGGGATTCACACTCGTCGAGGTCATGGTCGTCGTGGCCATCATAGGCATCATGGCCACCATTGCCATCCCCAGTTTCATCCGATACCAAGTCAAGTCTCGTCAGGCTGAAGCGAGGTCCACCTTGGGTGGAATTTTTGTTTCTCAGACCGCACACTTCGCGACAGAAAGCACCTACGACGATTTCAATCGAATCGGGTTTGATCTGGCCGGGACCTCCAACCGCTATACCTACCGTTTGCGACCGGCTGGCGGAGCCGGCTTACAGATTAACGCCGCAACTGGGCCGGTGAGGCCGGAGGTAGCCGGTTGTACCCCCTCGGGGCTCCCGGCAGCGCCGAGCGCTCAATTCACTGCGACCGCCGTCGGGAACCTCGATGGAGACCCAACTGATGATCAGTGGTATGTCAACGATCTCAGGGTAGGGCTCGAGAAAATCAATCAACCGCCTACCTGCGATGATGTTCATTTCTAATGCTCTCATCCGGACGTTGGAACAGCGGCCAGCACGATCCCACAGTCGAGGGCAGCCAAGAGATCCGTGGAAAGAAAAGATACTCACGGCACCGCTTGGATGCCAATTCTTGGCGGTAAGGAACGTTAAATGGGAATGTTTGCCAACGGCACTGGGCTCGCCCTTCCACCGGTCGATGTCACAATTGTTTGTTATCACTGATGAAATACGTTCAAGACGGTCGGATGACTACAGTGTCGGTCCTATGGCACAAAACCTGCTTTTGGGTTCAGTAACAACACGACACCGAACCTCTGGCAATCGGTGAATGAGCGGAGCGAAGTAGTAGTTCACAACCACAAGGGAGGACACAATGTCTAAGTTGCTGCGAGAACAGAAAGGCTTCACTTTGATCGAGTTGATGATCGTGGTGGCCATCATCGGGATTTTGGCTGCCATCGCGATCCCCAACTTCCTCAAGTATCAAGCGAAGTCCCGGCAGTCTGAGGCGAAAACCAACCTGGGCGGCATCTTTGTCGCGGAAACCTCGTACTTTGGCGAGCAGGCCCAGTACGGGAATTTCCAGCAGATCGGGTATGCGCTGGCCGGGTCGTCTAACCGGTACACCTACAGGAGTGGCGCCGCGAGCCCCGGTTTCGGTGCCAGCACGAATACCGACGGCGTCGACCGGATTCCGCAAGGCGTCGGGGCCTGTTGCGACGCTGAAGCGGCTGCGCCTAACGCGGCGCTGACCAGCGCGAACGGGTTCACCGCCAGTGCGGCGGGGAATCTGGACACGGATGTCCTTCTCGATCAGTGGCACGTGAACGACATCAAGCAAAACCTCCAGGTGGCCGACAACAACGACGTGTAGACACACAGTCACGGCGGCTGGATTTGGACGGGGAGGGGCTGTGGCCTCTCCCCGTCTAGGTTTTAGGAAACGTTCCCTCAGTGCTTCTGACCCTTCGACCGCATGCCCGTGCAACTGCCCGACCTGCATCGAGCAACATCTGATGGAAAGATGCCCTGTACCGTTCCAAGATGGCACGATGCGGCTGCATGACCCTTTAGGCCGGTGGATGCTCGCGAATCATGGTTTCCTTGCAATGGGTTTCTTCTCCACAACTGGTCCGGTCTGATTCTCCTCTCGGGGTGCTTCGGTCGTCATCTCCACCTTGGCTGATCCTTCTCAGCGGATTGCTGGGGTTTTCCCCTTTGCTCGACGGTGGCACGACTCACGTCGCCGTCATGACCATCCGGTTGGTGCTTCTCCTTCTCTTGGGACTCTACCTGGCAAAGGCTGTCCAGGCAGGGGCTCTCGTCATTCCGGTGATCCGCCTGGCACCGGCCATGCTTGTCTATTTGTTCCTGGCCTCGCTCTTGACGGTGTTTTCTCCTTATCTCAACCAGAGTCTGCAATGGCTGCTGGTGCTTCTCGGCTATGCGGGATTGCTCTATTTGATTGTCTTTTTCTCCACGAAATGGAATCATGTTGTGACGCTGCTTGTTGTCGTGGTCGGAACCAGTCTGTTCGAGGCACTGGTCGCTCTCTGCCAGGGGGTATGGTTCGGGTTCCCACGTCCAAGAGGGACTTTTTTCAATCCAAACTTCCTGGCTGGCTATCTTGCCGTGAGCTGGACGGTTGTCCTGAGCTGTCTCTGCTATGCCCCGATAAAGCTGACTGCCGGAAGAAGAAGTCGCCTTCATTGTCGGGCCCTTGTCATCGAACTTGTCTTGCCGTTGACGCTTCTCGCCGTCCTCCTGTGCGCGATGGTGTGGACGGGTTCTCGAGGGGGACTTCTTGCCGCCCTCTTAGGGACTGTCGTGGTGGTGAGTATGCGATTCGGCCGGAAGGGAGTCGGGCTCATCCTACTCCTTGTTGCACTCGGCGTGGTGGTGCCGAATCCGCTGCGCGACCGACTCTATGCGGAGCACGCGGTGAACCCTGTTGGGTATGCGCGTTGGCAGATGTGGCAGAGCGCCGTTCGAGTCATGCTGGATCAGCCGATGGGAGTCGGGTTGGGGCTCTATCAATATGTCTCGCCGCGCTATGCCTTTCCGGTTGAGGAACAGATTGCGAGGTATGGGAAGGAGGCGCGAACCCCTCATAGTGAGTACCTGCAGATGGGGGTTGAGCTGGGAGCTCTGAGCGTGTTGGTGTTTGCCTGGGGGATTGGGCTGGTACTGCGAGAAGTTGTGTGGCTGCTCAGGCAGAGACTCCGACGACGGCAACGCATGCTGGTGATCGGTGTGACGGGCGGAATGATCGGCGTTCTTGGACAGGCTGCGGTTGATTCCAACCTCCATGAACCGGCTCTCGCCATCGTTCTAACATGTCTGGTTGGCATCCTGTTGTCTTTTCGAAAATTGCTCGGGCTTGAATCAAGGCCCGCATGGGTCGTTCCTTTTTCGTCTCGTCTGACATGGGGGATTGTCGGGTCGGTACTTGTCGTGGGGGTCACCATCACTGTGTGTCGGCTTGGGCTGGGATGGCTGTCTTACGAGACCGGTGCCCAGTTCTTGGCTCAGCACAAGCATTCTGATGCTATCAGCAGTTTCAATAAAGCCATCAATCTAGATCCGGGTAAGGCCCTGTACCATAGCGCTCTCGCCGCTACCTATTTTCAGGTTTTCCAAAAGACCGGCGATCAAGAAGCGGCGCAGACATCCATCGATGCATTGCGGGTGGCTATCCGACTCAATCCCTTAGACGCTCGACTTCAAGGGCTTGTGGGTCATGTGTCCAGTGCCTTAGCCGATCGATCTACACAGAGTCTCGAAGAGCGGAGATCCCTGACGTTATCAGCCTTGGCGGCCTACGAGCAAGCCGAGGAGTTATCACCATTCAACCCATTTTACAAATTTGAGTTGGGACGTCTTCACCTCGCCCTTGGACACGAGCCAAAAGCGGAAGCCTATGTCAAGAAGGCGATCGAGGTCGAGCCAAATTTTCTCCCAGGGCGTGAATGGCTTGCCAGAGTGTATTTGAGAGCCGAACGGATAGACGCCGCTAAACACGAGCTTCAACAGATCGTGATGAGAAAGCGCCGGTACGCGGTATGGCATAAGTCACCGCTTGAGGAACGCTTCCTTCAGGTAGACTCGGTCGGTCTGGCGGAGGAGTTGGACGGGGTGAGGTCTGACACGTGATTGCTCAGGGGAGCGTAGCACATTCGGTGCGATGGGATACAGGGTGGGTTTCGATGGCAGTGCTCATCCTCTTGTTCGGGGCCGGCGCCATCGGCGCCCTCACTCTTTTAGAAGATCGCCGTCCGCCACAAGTCCGCGCGGCGGAGCTGTCCTATCTGCCAAAGGGAGAATATCTGAGAGTGGCATCGTTGGGGTACCGTCAGATGGTCGGCGACCTCATATGGCTCAAGGCCGTGCAACATTTCGGGGAGAGAGAGCAAACGAGACAAGGGTATCTGTGGGCCTACCATGCGGTTGATGTGGTGACGGATCTGGATCCCAAATTCTGGCTGGCCTATCATGCCGGAGGAACCATCCTAGGGGTCTGGGCAGGGCTTGTAGAGGAAAGTATCACGCTGCTGAAAAAGGGCATGCGTCATAACCCCGACGTGTGGCAACTTCCCTTTATCGTCGGGTACGACTACTTCTATGAGCTCTGCGATCCAGCCCAAGGAGCCAAGTACTTCCAAATTGCCTCTACGAAGACTGGTGCGCCAAGCTACTTGCCCAAGCTTGCTGCCAGGCTTTCGGTGGAAGCCGGGGATCCCGATGCCGCCCTCGAATTCTTGGAGCGGTTCAAACTGCAAGTGAAAGACGAACGCCTACGAGACTCCTTGTCCTATCACATCAAGGCCGTGATCGCGGAACGTGATATCAGATTTCTGGAGGAAGGAGTCCGCCGCTACAAGGCTCGGTATGGCTCCGCTCCCTCGAAGCTGTCGGATCTGGTACGGAAAGGAATCATTGGCGACATTCCGCCCGAGCCGTTCGGCGGTCTCTATAGCTTGAACCCTTCGCAGGGGAGGGTGATCAGCTCAGGATTGCGCGAGCGGCTTCGGGTCCATCGGAGGACGCCTTGTTCGGTGGTGCAAGCACAACACCGGCGAGGAGGGGGGACGTGATATGGATGCCATACGTATTGAGAGGTTAAGCAAGTCATATCGCTCGGGTTGGCCGTGGCGGCCTCCGCTCGTAGGACTTTCCGAGCTGTCGTTGTCCGTTCGCTGTGGAGAGATCTATGGGTTTCTTGGGCCAAATGGCGCGGGGAAGACGACCACGCTGAAAATCCTCGTCGGTCTCATGAAGGCCACAAGCGGACGTGCAGAGGTGCTGGGTCGCCCCATCGGGGACGTACAGGTGCGTCGACGGATCGGGTTCCTCCCAGAAGCCCCCTATTTTTATGATTATCTGACCGCCGAAGAATTCTTGGGGTTTTATGGGCGTCTTGCTGGAATGGGCCAGGCTGAGCTGGGCCCGCGCATCACTGAATTGCTCGATGCGGTGGGGCTTACCCAGGCTAGAACACGCCAGCTTCGGAAGTTTTCCAAAGGCATGCTGCAGCGCGTGGGGATCGCCCAGGCTCTGATTCATGATCCCGAATTGGTGATCTTCGATGAACCCATGACGGGGCTCGACCCCATCGGGCGCAAGGAAATTCGTGATGTAATTTTGAGACTTCGTGAGAAGGGTAAGACGGTCTTTTTTAGCTCCCACATTATTCCAGACGTGGAGATGATCTGTGATCGAGTGGGAATTGTCATTAAAGGGAAGTTGTTTACAGAGGGACGCGTTGACGAATTGGTCAACCATGGGCATACGCAATCCGTCGACGTTGTCTGTGAAGGAATCACAGTGGAAGACATCCCTGCGATCACCAAAGTCGCTTCCCGTATTCTTCAGCGTGGACGGCAATGTCTCATAGAGTTGCCCAAGCCGGATTTGCTTGAGGAAGTATTGGTTGCGATCAGATTGCATAAAGGAACGTTGGTTTCTGTCAGTCCGCAGAAGGGCTCGCTCGAAGAGTTGTTTCTTCAACAGACCGATATACAAGGAGAGGCGAGGGTTTGACATGTGGCGTATTGGCGTCATCGCTCTGAATACATTTCGTGAATACCTGCGGGATAAGATTCTCTATAACATCTTGTTCTTTGCCTTGTTGCTCATTGGCGGATCGGTGGTGCTGGCTGACCTGACGATCATGGAGCACCATAAGATCGTCACCGATATGGGGTTGGCCGCCATTAATGTCGCAGGGATCATCATCGCCATCTTCGTTGGCATCGGGTTGGTCAGTAAAGAGATCGAACGTCGGACGGTGTACACCATTATGGCTCGGCCGATTAGCCGAACCCAGTTCCTGTTGGGTAAATATGCCGGACTGGTGCTCACTCTGTTTGTCAACGTCATCATCCTGCTGGCGGTGTACCTCCTCACCCTGTGGGTCTACGATGCCAAGATTCATTGGGGATTGATCCAGGCCGTTGAATTGATCTTTGTTGAGGTGCTGCTCGTCACGGCGGTGGCCTTGCTGTTTTCCACCTTCAGTTCCTCCACGCTCAGTGCCATGATGACACTGGGGCTCTATGTGATTGGTCATCTGACTACCGATTTAAAAGGGCTTGCGGAGAAGGGTCAGAACGAAATTGTCAAGTCAGTGACGGCGGGTTTGTATTACCTCTGCCCCAACCTTGAAATGTTGAACGTGAAGGGGCCGGCAGCCATGGGGGCTGATATCGCTCTGTCCTATCAAGCTCTGGCCTCGCTGTATGGTTGTCTGTATACCGCCCTCCTGCTGACAGCGGCCTGTGTGATTTTTCAGCGGCGGGATTTCTAAAGGGAAGAGCGTTGTGCAGAACATGATGCATCGTTTTTCGACAAGCTGAGCGGTCCATGTGAGCTTCGCGGGTGTTCTCCGATACTGTCCTGCCCGATCGTCCGCCACGTGAATCGCTATCGGCTACGGCAAGGTGGTCGCCTCATCCCGGAAGTGCCAAGAACAATCAAGCGTCGCTAACCGTCTGTGGTGACGGGAGATGGGTCAGCTTCTGGCGAGGCCCTCAATGTCTTCGAGGTCGCTTCTCATCTGAGGCCGGCCATATCAAGCGGAAGAATCGGGGGAGAGGGTCCGCTCGTCGTAAAAAAGCGAAAGCCCTCATGGAAAGCCAAGCCTCAATGCTGTTCTCAGAAAGGTCAGAACAGCTGATCCGGGAGTATTCTGGATAATGTGTGGCATCGCAGGGATTTACAGCCTGGCCGGGCACGCGATCGAGCCGTTTGACATCTTACGAATGTGTGATGCCCAGGTTCATCGAGGGCCCGATGATTCAGGCGGGGTCCTTCTCGCGCCTATCCACCGCAAGGGAGGGCCCCAATGGTGGGAGTTGACCAATCGGGATCGCCTGCGCGAGTACCCTGATCTCCACACTCAAGGCCACGATGAAGCCCCCGTCACCTCCAACAGAAACCGCGCCTTTCGTCTCGCGCTTGGGCATCGTCGTCTGGCCGTCTTGGATCTTTCGATCGCCGGCCACCAGCCGATGCCCAATGCCAGCCACACGGTTTGGCTCACGTATAACGGGGAAATTTACAACTACCTCGATCTGAGAAAGGAGTTGATTGGCAAAGGGTACAGGTTTGTTTCCGCCACCGATACCGAAGTGGTACTGCATCTGTATGAGGAATATGGTCAGACTTTCGTGGAACGTCTCAATGGGATGTTTGCCTTCGCGATTTGGGACGACCGAACCTCGACCCTACTGTTGGCTCGTGATCGTTACGGCGTCAAGCCTTTGTATTACACCCAAGTTCGGGATCAGTTCGTTTTTGCTTCGGAAGTCAAGGCACTCCTCACCGTCCCGGGTCTTGTGCGAGAGGTCAATCCGCAGGCCTTGATAGATTACTTCACCTTCCAGAATACCTTTGGTGAGACAACCCTGTTCGATGGCATTCGACTGCTGGATCCTGGTCATGTGCTAACGATCAAAGACCGGTCTATGACACGGCGGGAGTATTGGGATTTTAATTTCCATCCAGAAACCGAAGTCGACATTGGGCGATCGAAAGAGCGCCTGAGCCTACTTCTGGAAGATACCGTGAAACGCCAGTTGGTCAGCGACGTCCCCGTTGGCTCCTACCTCAGCGGGGGTATGGATTCTGCCTCGATCACAGCCTTTGCCTCCACTAGTCTTCCCCGACTCATGACCTTTACCGGCGGGTTTGATCTCACGAATGTATCAGGGTTTGAGGCAGGTTTTGACGAGCGCAAGGAGGCTGAGGTCCTGTCTGCACTTTTCAAAACTGAACACTATCAAATGGTGTTTCATGCAGGGGATCTGGAATGGGCACTGCCCCGGGTCATTTGGGCCACCGAAGATCTCCGGGTTGGCATGTGTTATCCCTACTATTACACGGCCCGATTGGCGAGCCGCTTCGTCAAGGTGGTATTGGCCGGAACAGGTGGAGATGAAATCTTCGGCGGATATCCTTGGAGGTATCGTGTCGTGGATGGACTACAGTCTGACGAGGCGTTCCTGGGCAAATATTACCAGTATTGGAATCGTTTGGTGCCGAGGAGCCAGCATCACGAGTTTTTCTCACCCGACGTGCTCAAACAGGCGAGTGGGCATGATCCCTACGATTCATTCCGGAACGTGGCAGCGCGCGCGCTCGTCCTCAAAGACCCAGTTCGGCGTGCGCTTTACTTCGAAGCGAAAACGTTCTTGCATGGTTTGCTAGTCATTGAGGATAAACTCAGCATGGCTCACTCACTGGAGTCGAGAGTGCCGTTACTGGACCACGCCATTGTAGATTTTGTCACTCAATTACCCACGACCGCTCTGATTAATTATGGATGGGAACGAAATCCAGAACGCGATGAGAACCTCGCTGGGAAGTACCTGTTTCGACTTGCCATGGAAGGGACTCTGCCCGACCAGATCTTGCTGAAGCGTAAACAGGGATTTAGCGCCCCCGAGCAATCCTGGTACCAAGGTCCCTTGATGAACTACGTGAAGGCGATCCTGCTTGATCGGCGGACACTCTCGCGAGGGTTTTTTCAGGAGGCCTTCATCCGGCGGATTCTTGACGACCACTTAAGCGGCAGGGTCAATCATCGACTGTTGATCTGGAGCCTACTGAGTTTCGAATTTTGGAATCGTAACTTCATGGACACTGAGGGACTTGCTCGGGCTGTTAGCTGATTGCGGGAGTTTCATCATGAAAGGTCAACAGAGCAGGCCTATTTTCATTCTCTCCTGCGCCCGGTCCGGCTCCACGTCGCTCTGCAGAATCCTGAATGAGGCGTCGAACGGACGCTGTGAGCTGGAGCCTTCCCCGAATCTCAACCGTGAAACTCGTGACATGATGGAGGGGCGGCTGAAAGATGCCGTGCTGACTCTGGAGAACAGTATCATCCCCCGAGTTAGGGCTGAGATGGAACACGTCGAGGTCTACGGCGAAAAAAATGTGACCTATGGTCCCTTTATTCCTTTCCTGCATGACATGCTCAACTGCAAGTTTGTGTTCATTAAACGGGATGGAAGAGAGGTGGTGCGGTCGTTGGTTAACTGGCACGAGGCAAAATTCGGCACGGTCTATCGAGAATGCCGAGAGCCCGGTGGGCTGACCCCGGAAGCCAATGCGGCGGCGGCTTCCTTGCTGGTCCACAGGGACTCCTCCGATTATTCACGTCCCCGGCCTTTGAAGGCCGACCCGTTATCTTGGAAATGGGAGACTCTGACGAGGGCCGAAATGTGCGCGTATTACTGGTCCACCATTAACGAGTTGTATGTGGATCAGTTGCAACGCTTGCCGAAGGATTCCTGGATTGAAATTGACTATAGCAACGTGGTCGCTGAAGACGTAGAACGCGTTGCGGAGTTTTGCGGATTTCGAGGATTAACCCGTCGGCGAATTCAAGTGCTCCTCGACCAAAAAATTAATTCACTCGAGGACCGAGGTGCTTCAGCCGGATCGTATCCTGATTGGAAGAATTGGAGCAGCGAACAACGTGGACAATTTGATTCCGTTGCGGGCCCAACTATGCAGCGGCTCGGGTACTACCGGGAGAAAGGTAGCGAATGGCGGCCCGAACAGTATGGCCAATGGTGGAAGACACAGGCCGGCGGCCCGGAATGGTATGGCTGGATGTACGAGGGCAGAAAGAAGATGCATGAAGATCTTCTGGAATGGATTCATGGCCGAGAAAAGGAAGGCGAGCGAATCCAATCAATTGCTGATTTGGGCTGCGGACTGGGGGTCGGGTATGCCGAAGCGTTTGCGATGAAACGGTATGTGGGGTTCGATCTGAGCGAACGGAATGTCCAGTGGTGCCAGGAACACCGCCGGAACGAGCTGCACGCATATCGCTGCCTCGACTTTGGCGTAGAAAGCTTGGGGGAGAGCTTTGATCTCGTGTTCTCCAGCGGGACCCTTGATAATACCTATGATATCGATCGGTGTCTCGCAACAATGGTTCACCATTCGAACCAATGGGTTTATGTGACGTTCTATCGAGGATGGTTTGAAGATCTCTCTGCCCACAGATATCACTGGAGCGAGGAGCACACGTGTTTCTATAACGACGCCTCGTCACAGAGAATTCGTAAACAGTTGGTCCAGCTTGGCTGTCGGGACATCATGATAGAACCGGTCCATGCTGGAATGGGACGAAGGGAGATTCCATTTGAGACACGAGTCATTGCTCGCACCTCCGGCAGGAATGGGAGTCCATAGCGCTATGGCATGCCTCGAGGCCTTAACGAGCAAATTTCTGCGAAGGCGGCAAGCAGGGACAGGATCAAAAGGTGGAGAATTTGCGCCCGTTGTCGCCATGTCTGGACGAGACATTGAAAATTATTTCGCGCAGGTCGAATCCAACTATAAATCGGTAAGCAACTCTTTTCAATATTACCGAAGCGTGGTGGACGAGTTGAAGGCGATCAGCGATCTTCACGTGAGGCCCCTCTGTGAACTGTCGATGCCGGTCTCTCAGGGAATGCGGGCGGTGGGGTTGCGACACGATGTGGATGCGGACCCGAGGACGGCCTTACGATGTGCCAGGTACCTGGCCCAACATGGAATGTGTGGCAGCTTTTACCTTTTGCACACGGCACCATATTACGGAGAATTTTATGGTGATACCTTTGTGAGGACTGCGCCGTTGGGAGACTGGGTGCGCGGATTCATCGTGGCGGGGTGTGAGCTTGGTCTCCATAATGATGCATTGGGCGTCTATACCCTCTATGGACGCGACGGAATTCAGGCCTTACGCACGGAGATAGCGTGGCTGCGATCGTATGGTGTGAGAATCCGTGGGACCGTGGCCCATAATTCAGGACCGGTCTATGGGGCAGAAAACTATGAAATATTTTCTGGGTTGACGCTATGGCCTCGAACGGTGGTCACGGGGGATCATCGCCAACTTCCCCTTGGGAGGCTCAATCCTGACAAGGAAGGACTGATGTATGAAGGAACCTTTGCCAGGCCCAAATTACAGATAGATGCTCGGGCGGCCTCAGAATTTTTTGCCGATCGCGCTACGGCCAACATTCAGTCGGAAAGCTGGATGAAGCGTTATCTATTGGAGAATCCAAGCTGTGATTGGGGAATCGACTATCATTTTTGGTTGCTGGGGAAGGACCGATGGGTCATCGCAGGTAGGTATCGAGGAGACACAAAGTTCGAATGGGATGTAGACATGCATGGAGTCGCGCGTAGCATCGCAGAGCTCCCTGAAGGATCTCGATCCGTTCTGCTCATACATCCGGAGCTCGTAGGAGGGACAGGATAACATGGCGACCCTGAAAGGTGACACCTTCGCGGTACATCATGAACGCAGAGACCTTCTCGAAGGTCAAGGCGAGAGTGACCGGAAGGGCACGATCTTGTGGCTGACAGGTTTGTCTGCCAGTGGAAAGTCATCTCTGGCAAAGTGCCTTCTCGCCCGCCTTTCCGCCGCTGGGCATCGCGCCTACGTGTTGGACGGGGACGCTCTACGGCGCGGCCTAACCAGAGATCTTGGCTTTTCCCCTGCCGATCGCGAAGAAAATATCCGGAGGATCGGTGAGGTAGCCAAACTGTTCAGTGAGGCCGGCGTGACCGTCTTAGTCGCAGTGATCGCTCCATATCGACGCGGGCGAGAATTTGTGCGTCAATTGGTTCGGTCCGGCACATTCGTTGAAATTTGGTGCCGATGCCCCATCGAGGTTTGCGAGCGTCGTGATCCAAAAGGCTTGTACAAGAGAGCACGAGCCGGAAAGCTGGAAGCTTTCACCGGCGTCTCCGCTCCCTATGAAGAACCACTCCATCCAGAGCTAGTCATCGATACAGACCAGTGTGATCCCGAAGCCGGTGCGCAGAGAGTCCTAGAGTATCTGGTCGAGACCGGCGTCGTGTCTTCTGATCGATAGTACCTGTTCAACTGGGTTCAGAGTCAAAGCATCGACTCTTGTTGACAGAGGAGGGGACAAACTTCCCATGATTGAATTAAAGGAAACTGACAATATTCTTGTTAAGAAAAAGGCCATTCTCGCCAATGTACTGGCCTGCCCGATTTGCCAGGGTGATTTAGACGAAAAGCAGGATCACTATTCATGTCGCAAATGTCAGAAGTCTCATTCTATCAGGGACGGGATTCCAAGATTTCTCACCATGACCTCAAAAAATGAGGAGCAGGTAAAGAATAGCTTCAACCTACAACATTTCCGCTACTTGGATTCCAGGTATCTGCACTTTACGCCGGAATTGGTGGACCAATGGCTGAATGATGTCCAACTTCCCAAAGATTATTTTAAGGGAAAGCTCGTTTTGGACGCGGGATGCGGTACTGGTCGGTGGACTTACGCCATGGCCCTCTTAGGCGCGACGGTGGTGGCCATCGACTTTACGGATGCTGGGGTATCAGTCACCCAAAAAGGTACCGGTCATCTCGAAAATGTTGCTGTGTTGCAAGCGAGCATCTTCGATCTTCCATTCAGACCCGACACCTTTGATTTTGTTCTCAGTTGGGGAGTTCTTCATCACACGCCAAATACGAAGGTGGCATTCGATCGGCTCGTTCCCCTCGTGAAAAAAGGGGGGCAACTGTATGTGATGGTCTATGAAAGGCATAATCCGTTGAAGTTTCTATTCACGGACCTCCTCCGGCGAATCCTTCGGAGTGTTTCTGAAGAGCAGCGCTACCGGTTGTGTACGCGGTTCATTATTAAGAGTCCACGTCTCTATAGATGGCTCAGCAAGGGGATGATCTGTGCGTGTTACCCGGAGAATGCCGATCCCCTCCAGATCTCTACCATTCAATTGGGCTTGTATGACGCCTACTCACCGGGGTTTAACCATCTGCACACCCGTAAGGAAGTAGAAGGGTGGTTTCAAGAACACCGATTTGGGGACATGTTTCTGACGAAGCCGATTCGACACAAGCGAAAAAGAGATATCTTCTTCCTGGGCGAGTGTGGTGGTTCAGTCAACATGCGAGGGGTTCGAGCATGAGGGTGCTCCATGTTGGCAACATCGCGAACAATGCCTACAACAACGCGAAGTTCCTGCGTCGAAAAGGCATTGAGGCCGATGTCCTCTGCTATGACTATTCCCATATTATGGCTCAGCCTGAATGGGAAGACGCGGAATTTGAGGGCCAACCGGACGAGAATGAACCCAATTGGAGCGACCTCGATCTAGGCACGTTTCGGCGTCCCCCCTGGTTTATCCAGGACACCCTGGGCCAGCCTGGGCCTAGGCGAAGACAACGCTTTAAGGGGCAATTTCGCTTGGAGCGTGCGCTATTCCACCGGCCATCCTTGTGGACTCACGCATGGGCCAAGTATCTCGAGTGCCGTCGAACCGGGAGCATGCCGGCCCCGCACCTTCTCGATGTTGTGCACTGCTATCCGAAGCGAAAGCGATTTGATACATGGTTCCGAGGCTATGACCTCATCCAAGCCTATGCCACAGAGCCAATCCACGCCTGGATGTTTGGGGCGGATCGTCCCTACGTGGCCTTCGAGCATGGGACCATGCGCGAGATTCCTTTTGAGAAAAGCGGCAGGGGCCGGCTTCTGTCGTTAGCCTATCGGAAGGCCAATAAGGTTCTTATCACGAATCCCGATGTCATTACCTCGGCACAGCGGCTTGGTCTCAACAACTTCACATTTATTCCCCACCCGGTGGATGAGACTAAGTATTGCCCGCGCGAGGGTCCCTTACGTGGTCAATTAGTCAATCGCTACCAGACCGATCTCATCTTTTTCGCGCCCTCGCGCCACAACTGGGCTCTGAAAGGGAATGACCGACTCATTAACGCCTTTGCCCGCTTCTTGAGGTCAAGTTCCCAAACGGCGATTCTGATTTTGAGTCGATGGGGCCAGGAAGTGGAACGGTCGGAGTGTCTCATTGAAGATCTTGGGATAAAGGCTGCGGTGTCTTGGACAGCTCCTCTCAACAAGATGAAGTTGATCGAATACTACAATGCAGCTGATGTGGTGCTCGATCAATTCACCATAGGGACCTTTGGCACTGTGACGCCAGAAGCGATGGCGTGTGCCAAGCCAGTGATTCTGCATTTTGATCGGCAGGTCCATGAATGGTGCTACGGTGAAATGCCGCCAGTGTGCGCGGCTGAGACGGAGGAGGAAATCTTTCAAGAGATGATGCGTCTCGGGAGTGACTCGAGGGTACGGTCCGCGATCGGGCACGTCTCGCGTGAATGGATTATCAAGCACCATGGATGGGAATACGTGGCCGACAGGCAAGTGTCAATCTATCGCGAAGTGCTGGGTGGGTAATCGACTAGAGAAGAGGCGGCTTTCACGATAATAAAAGGCGACGCAGCAAGTCGCCTCGTGCTTGGGCATACAACTATGCGGAAGTTGCTCACATTCCTTAGTCCGCAGATGAAGCAACGTTTAAGGCGGGCAAGGAATCTGTTCAGAGGACGAGGAAGGACAAGGGATGAAGTCGATGTCCTCTATGGCTTGCTGTATCAGCTCACTCATGATTGGAATTGCGGTTGGGAGTTCCCGGCTCTCCAGACCAGGCGAGTGTTTACCCACCAGTGGGAGACCTTAAGCGAAGGGCTTTATCTTCTGAGCGACCCGTGGTTCAAATCCAACGTGTCGAGGATCCTCAGCGAGGAAGAAACGCGAATCAAGAGGGACTGGTTCCAAGGCAAAGAAATCCTGGACGCAGGATGCGGAAACGGGCGATGGGCGTTTGGGCTGGCGCAACTTGGGGCGAAGGTTACTGCCGTCGATGGAAGTGAGGCTGCGGTGGAGGCCACGCGTAAGGAGTTGGCGCCGTTTTCGGGCCAACAGAGCTTTTATGTCGCGCCTCTTGAGGAACTCTCGGAACATGTGCCGGCCAAACAGTATGACCTGGTGTTTTGTTGGGGGGTGCTGCATCACTGCCGAAGTTTTTCAACAGCCTTGGATGAAGTTACCAAGCGCGTGAAGGATGGAGGCCTCATCTATCTCTATCTCTACGGACGTCAGAGCATGACGATGGCCGAGGATCTTGAGCTGTTTAAAATGCGCCTCAGGTTTCATCTCATGACTTCCGAAGAAAAAGAGCGTTTTCTTCTCAAGAAGGCAAGGGGGGATAGGCGCGTCCTTCACAACCAGCATGACCTCTATGCGCCACTGATCAATCGCCGGTTCGAATTTGCGGAGATCAAGGGTGTACTGCAGTCGGCCGGCTTCAGGGATATCACGCATACCCTCCCGCATACTGAACTGCGGATCCGGGCAGTCAAAGGCGATCCCACGGACTATCAACGCGACTGGTTCTTACCGGCCAAAGAACCACCCTATTGGTTCGAACATCACTGATTGGGAGAGAAGGGAAGAGAATGTGTTTTAGGATTTCTCGACATCGGTGATCCTGTTATTCAGGTGGATGTGGAACAGTGAACGAAGAACTGAAACGCGTGCTCAAAGTAACGAGTGAGGTAGGGCTACTCCTGCTCTTCCTTCTGGCCGTGCTGGGAGTGTGCCTCCCCTGGCTGTACCTTCGACATCTCCTGTGGAGGCCACGCGTGAGGCCCAAGATCATTTGGGGACCTACACCTATCATTAATATCAGCACCAATGCGGCGGCAGATCGGACCTATGGCTATCAAAGCGATACCCTCGTCTACCGGCCCTACCACATCACGACCGAGTTTACCTACAACTTGGAGCGGTGGTGGCAATATCCGCCGCTTGCCATATTGATCCCATGGGTCTCGCTGCTGTGGGCTGTATTCCGGTATGACATATTCCAATTTTACTTTGATGGGGGGTTCCTGAATCGGACTATCGGAAAACGTGTGGAGTTTCCGATTCTTAAATTATTGGGCAAGAAAATCATCGTTTCGGCATATGGCGGAGATGTCCGGGTCGAATCGACCACGAGGAAACTCGGCGTGTACAACTGCTGCATGGACTGCACCAGGAGGTTGGTTGCCTGTATCTGTGATGCGAGGGCTGCCACGCGTAATCTGGCCCATGTGCGCCGCTATGCAGATGTGACCCTGTCGATGGGTGACATGATTGAGTACACCCCAGGAAGCCGCAATGACGTGTTTTATTGGGCAATTGACCTGAAGAAATGGCCCTTCGTGGGAGTGTCCAGTTGCAGCAATCCTGTGAAGGTTGTTCATGCGCCGAATCACCCAGAGTTTAAGGGGACGCGGTTTCTCACGGCCTGTGTGGAGGAACTTCAGCGAGAGGGCTATCCAGTCGATTTGCAGCTCATCACTGGGCTCAAGAATGAGGAAGCGATGGAGATCTACAAAGAGGCGGATATTATTGCCGACCAGTTTCTTATTGGCTGGCATGGCAATTTTTCTGTGGAGGCAATGGCTCTCGGAAAACCGGTTATTGCGTATCTTCGTAAGCCAGAGGCCTATCTTCCGCAAGGACTGGCATGCCCCATTGTGAGTGCCAACCCCGATTCACTCAAGCAGGCCCTGACGAGGCTGATCACCAACCCAACCCTCAGAGTTGAACTGGGTATCCGGGGGCGTCAATACGTTGAGCAGGTATTCTCACTTGAGGCAGTAGGCGCAAGGATGGACAACCTCTATCGTCACTTGTGGCCCGCGACCCTGTAACTGGAAAGGGAAACAATGAATATCTTGGTGACTGGAGCGACCGGATTCATCGGCCGATCACTGGTAAGACGCCTCATGTCCGATCACGTGGTCCATTGCCTCACACGGAAGGTCGAGGCGCTTCCGGATCACCCTCAGGTTAAGGGGATCGAGCAGGACCTCGCCGAATCCCTCGAGACCAGCCGGCTTCCAGGCTCCGTGGATGCCGTCATCCATTTGGCTCAATCTCGACACTTTCGGAGATTCCCCGAACAAGCGCGGGATGTCTTCCGGGTCAATACCGAATGCACTTTTGAGTTACTGGATTATGGAAGGCGAGCGAACACCCAAGTATTCATCTATGCGTCCTCTGGAGGGGTCTGCGGATTTCAGCCGCAGCCCAGCTTGGAGACCGACCCTCCCCAGTTAATGAATTTCTATCATGCCTCAAAGTTTGCGGCAGAGTGTCTCGTGGGTTCATACAGTGAGTTGTTTCGGACGGTGAACCTCAGGAACTTTTTCGTGTACGGAGAGGGTCAGCGTGACATGTTCATGCCTGGACTGGTTGAGCGGGTGATTTCAGGAACTCCGGTCACCATCAATGGCGAAACCGGAATGATGATGAATCCGATCCACGTCTCAGACGCCGTTGAGGCGACTGTTCGCGCGCTCGATGTGGAACGGTCTGACACCTTCAATATTGCCGGCGAAGAGACGACCAGTATTGCTGAGCTAGCCAAACTCATCGGGAACTTGACTGGGCGAGAGCCTGTCTTCCAACGAGAGCCCGACAAGGGCCCGGTGTCGATGGTGGCGAATATTGAGAAAATGAAATACAAGCTCGGTGTCAGTCCCAAGGTTTCACTCCGGGATGGTCTCAGGCGGGTAGTCAACGACCTACTTCATGAGAAAAGAACTCAAGCATGAGAGTGTTGCACTGCCCGACTGATACGGGGGGGAATGCCTGGGGGTTGTCTCGCGCAGAACGTCTGTTGGGAATTCACAGTGACGTGATGGTAAGGCGCTCGAGCTATCGGGGGTATCCAAGCGATATCGATCTCTGTCTTAGGACGGGTTCTCTCCCTGGTCGAGTATTGAGGCTGACTCAATTTGTCCTACACGCATCCCGAGCGTACGATATTTTTCACTTTAATTGGGGAATGTCCATTCTGGACTATTGGCGTTGGAATGTGAACTATCTCGAACTCCCACTGCTCAAGCGCTTGGGTAAAGGTATTGTCATGACGTTCCAAGGCTGTGACGCGCGAATCAAGACTCTCAGCCAACAACGATTCAGTACATCGGCTTGTGCGGAATGTGACGTGTCCTGGTGTACTGAGCGGATGGACAAGATACGGATAAAGCGGTTTCAGAAAGTCTTGTCGTACGTTGATAAGGTATTTGCCCTCAACCCAGATCTCATGCATTTCCTGCCGAATGCCGAGCTGTTGCCGTATGCCAGTGTCGACCCTACAGTGTGGGTCCCAACAGAAAACAGCGGGGACTCTCCGGCTCCTCAAAAACCGATTCAGATTCTCCACCTTCCTACGAACCAGAGCATTAAGGGCACCCGCTACGTAGAGCGCGCTTGTGCCGATCTCCAGGCTGAGGGATGGCCAGTCCAATTGCATCTGGTACAGGGAGTCCCTCACGCAGAAGTACAAGCTCTTATCGCAAATGCAGATCTCGTGGTCGATCAACTTCTCATTGGTTGGTACGGGGCCTTTGCTGTCGAGGCGATGTCTATGGGCAAACCAGTCTTATGTTATTTGAGGGATGATGACCTGAAGCGCTTCGTCCCATTCGAAGACCGGATTCCGATTGTGAGGACATCCAAGGAGACCTTAACCCATGACCTTCGCGCTCTCATCAAAGATCCAACACGCCGAAGCCAGCTAGGTTTGGCAGGCCGACAGTTTGTCCTGGATGTGCATGATCCACGGGAAATCGCGAAGCGTACCTGTGCTGTGTATCAACAGTTATGTGCGGCATAGCCGGAATCTATAACCGCGCGGGCGGTCCAGTGGACCTGGCTGAACTGGAAGCGATGACGCAAGCACAAACCCATCGCGGTCCGGACGGTGAGGGGTATGTCTTCCTGGCCATGGGCAGGAACGAGAAACCTATCGCGATCTCCGGCAGCCTGTTCAATTCAATTCGTAGGGTGCCTTCCAGGTATTCTTTAGGGTTTGGGCATCGCCGCCTCGCCATCCTGGATCCATCTCCTCTCGGACATCAGCCCATGGCCAGCGAAAATGGGGCTGTGTGGATTACCTACAATGGAGAAATTTATAACTATCTTGAGCTTGGCCAAGAATTGCAGAGCTTAGGATGGTGTTTTCGATCTAGAACCGACACCGAAGTTGTGTTGAATGCCTACCAGCAGTGGGGCATGGACTGTCTCCATCGACTCAACGGAATGTTCGCGTTCGCCATATGGGATGGACTGCGCAATCAGCTGTTTTGTGCACGAGATCGTCTGGGCATGAAGCCGTTCTATTACCGTCACCGAGACAATCGCTTCGCTTTCGGATCCGAAATCAAGGCACTGCTGAAGGGTGCGTCCGCAGCGACCGGGCCCAATGAAAAGACCATCTATGATTTCTTGGTTTTCGGGCTACAAGACCATTCAGAGGAGACGTTTTTTAAAGACATCGTCCAGCTTCCCCCAGGGCATCAGCTTGTTGTTGACCGGGATCGGGTCAGGATGGACCAATGGTGGGACCTGCCCCCAAGCGATGAATCCGCCCACCTCAACGATCAAGAGGCCATTCAGCAGTTTTCCGATCTCTTGAGGGACGCGGTTCGTATTCATCTCCGGAGCGACACGGTCGTCGGCAGTTGTCTCAGTGGAGGGTTGGATTCCTCGTCCGTCGTGTGCCTCGCTGCAGACTTGCGGCGGAGCAGTGAGGCGGGGAACAAGGTCCGTGCCGACTCGAGCCGGTTAAAGACATTTTCCGCTTGTTTCGAGGATCCCCGATTTGATGAGCGCCCTTATCTGCACCAGGCCGTCACGCACTCGGAGGCAGATAGCGTGGAGGTGTATCCAGATGGCCGAACCCTCTTTGGGGAGATGCCAACAATCTTGCGATTTCAAGAGGAACCCTTTGGGGGAACCAGCTATTTGGCGCAATGGGCGGTCATGCAAACAGCCTCGCGCCATGGGGTGAAGGTGCTATTGGATGGGCAAGGCGGAGATGAATTACTCTGCGGGTATCCCGGCTATTGGGGCTCCTATTGGGGCGATCTGTTCAGGGGAGGGGCGTGGGGGACCCTGCTCAAGGAGATGCGCGCCTACCGTGCCAGCCAGGCCGCCGTGCATCCCACCGTGTGGGCAAATTTGGCCCGGGCCGTGTTGCCAGGACAGGCGGTGGCTTGGGCGCGGATGCGAATGAAGGGCCATTCTCTCTGGATTAATCCAGAGTTTTCTTCTGCTTACGCGGATCGGCAGGCCCAGGTCGTCTATGAGCAACGGTTCCCATCTTCGTTGGCCAATCACATGGCCGCCTACTTACAGCGATCCAGTTTGCCGGCGCTGTTGCACCATGAGGATCGGAATTCCATGGCGTTCTCTATCGAGTCACGATTGCCTTTTCTGGATATGCGCGTTGTTGAGTTTCTCGTGCGGCTGCCGCCGAGGTTGAAACTTCAGAATGGCCTCAGCAAAGTCATCTTGCGGCAGGCGATGCGAAACGTCCTGCCCGAACCGATTCGGATGCGAACGGATAAGATGGGGTTTGTCACGCCCCAGGACCAGTGGCTGCGAGAATCGTGGCGTCCAGACATCGAGGGCATCCTGAACGAGCGATCATTCCACGAGCGCCCCTACTGGGATTCGCGCAAGGCGCAGCAGGTTTACAGAGAGTATTGTCATGGGACACGCCAAATGGGGAAAACCGTGTGGCGATGGATTAGCCTTGAACTATGGCACCAGCAGTTCTTCCAGTGAAACCACAATTCGAACGAGCGGTTGTCATGAGCACAGGGAACAGTGATGGATCTCCATCCGCGTCCCGGCACGACGGCACTCCTACGCGTTGGCGCGTGATGCTTGTCACCGTGGGGTTAACGGTGGGCGGAACAGAAGGCCAGGTGCTGGAAATCGCGTCGCGGTTAAACCGTACGCGTTTTGATGTTGTCGTGTGCGGACTGAAGGGCCCGGGCGTGATCGGAGACGAGCTTCGGCGACGTGGCATTCGAGTCATCACCCTCAACGGCAGAGGAGTGTGGGATCTCCGAGTCCTCTTGCGGCTGGCCAGAGTAATCAAAATGGAACGACCTTCCATTGTGCACGCCTTCCTGTTCTTGGCCAATGTCACGTCGCGGGTTCTTGGTAGGCTGTGGCACGTGCCGATCCTGATTTCCTCGTATCGAAACCTGACGCCATGGAGGAGCTGGCCCCACCGCATCATAGACCGACTGACCCTCCCGTTTTCCGACGCAGTCACGTGTTGCTCGGATGCTGTGCTCGGGCTGCTGAATGAAAAGATTCCTCCTGCTCAACAGCATAAGTTGTCCAGGATTCACAATGGCATCGACGTGGACCGGTTCAGGGATGGCGAGACCTTGCAAAAGGCAGAGATCGGTCTGAAGGAGGAACTCCCGGTACTTGGGACGGTCACTCGGCTCTGCGAACCGCAAAAAGGCTTGACCGTTTTCCTTCGCGCCCTTTCGGGGCTCCGGCATGGCTCCCATTCCTTGCCCTGCCAGGCGGTCGTGGTAGGAGAGGGACCAGCGATGTCTGCGATGCGTACGTTGGGGGATCAATTAGGCTTGGAACGACGGTTGGTGTTTACAGGGGTGCGCCGCGACATCGCACCGCTCTTGCGGCTCTTTGATGTGTTCGTCTTGCCCTCCCTTTCCGAAGGTTTTGGGATCGCGATCGTGGAAGCCATGGCCGCGGGTCGACCAGTCGTTGCGACCGCGGTCGGGGGCATTCCAGAGATCGTTATTGAGGGTGTGACAGGCTTGCTCGTCCCTCCTGGTGATCCGGAGGCGCTTGCCGCGGCTATCCTGGACCTCCTGCAACATCCTGAAAAAGCCAAAGCCTTTGGCGCGGCTGGACAACAACGAGCCAGAGAATTGTTTTCCATTGACCGTGTCGTGAAACAGCACGAAGATCTGTATCTAAAGCTGATCACCCAGAAAGTGGCAGACCCACGGTGTAAGGTCGATCAAGAAGATTGGGTCGCTGGCGGGGGCATCGCGTCGTGATTTTGCTAGGCTTAACATTCGTACTCGCTTTTCTCGTCTCCCTATATGGTGTGCCGCTGGCTTCCCGCGCTGCGGTGAAGTTTGGAATGGTGGATAGGCCTGACGGACGACTCAAAAATCAGCGCGAACCGGTCCCTTACCTCGGCGGGCTTGCTGTGTATCTGGCTTTCCTGACCAGTCTCGCATTCACCTTCGAGTTTCGACAGGATGTCTTAGGCATTGTCCTCGCGGGCACGCTGGTCATGATGCTGGGGTTGATTGATGACTTCGGCGTGCTGTCAGCGTGGACCAAGCTAGCAGGCGAGCTTCTGGCCGTATTTGTTTTGATCAAAAGCGGCATAAGGATTGAAATCGCATCCTTGCCTGACTGGCTCGATATCGTGTTGACCGTAGTGTGGATGATTGGAATCATCAACGCCTTCAACTTGTTGGATATTATGGACGGCCTTGCGTCCGGGGTTGGAGTCATCTGTGCCGGCTTATTGTTTGTCGTGGCTATGCTCAACGGGGATACCACCATCGCCTTCATGTTGACAGCCTTGGCCGGGAGTCTCCTCGGTTTTCTCAAATATAATTTTCACCCGGCGAGAATCTATCTGGGCGATGCGGGCGCCCTCTTCCTTGGACTGATGCTGGGCGCGCTGGCCATGATTGGGCAGTATACGATCAGACATCCCGTCTCTCTGCTGACCCCCGTCCTTATCCTAGGGGTGCCGATCTTCGATACTCTGTTTGTGATGTATATTCGCTACCTTCGAGGCCTGCCGGTTTTCCTGGGGAGTCCTGACCACATGGCCATTAGACTTCGCCATTGGGGGCTCACCGTGCCCCAGGTGGTGGGCGTGAGCTATGGCGCCACCGTGGTCCTGGGCGGCGTTGGCCTCCTGGTTATGTCGGTTCGACAAGAGATGGCACTGGCGCTGACCGGGCTCGTCTTCGTTGGCATGGCGGTGACAGCCATGTGGTTAACTCGGGTGGATATAACCAGGAAGAGCGACTCTCTGGTCGGCGGCGTCCTACTCCCGGAGGGAAAGGGGAGAGGAGAGGAGGGCCGGCCATGATCCTGATTGTCGGGGCAGGGCTCGCCGGCCTGAGCGCGGCGTACCACCTGAAGGGACTGCCGTATAAACTGTACGAAAAGGAAAAGGAGGTAGGTGGCCTCTGTCGTTCATACCAGAAGGACGGCTTTACGTTCGATTTTACGGGTCATCTTCTGCACTTTCGCCAGCCGGCGATTAAGGGATTGGTTGAGCATCTTCTGCCAGGCGGACTCCAGAAACACAACCGGCGTTCATTTATTTACTCCCACAGGACCTACACGGAGTACCCATTTCAGGTGAACACCCACGGGCTTCCCCCCGAGGTGGTGCGAGACTGTTTGATGGGATTCATGGCGACGCTCACAGGTCCCGCACAGGGTCAGGACTCTTCCAAGGAACGGACGTTCAAGGCCTGGATTTTGGATAATCTTGGGGAGGGAATGGCCAAACATTTCATGATTCCCTTTAATGAAAAGCTTTGGCAAGTTTCGCTCGATGAATTGACGTCCGATTGGGTCTCCTGGTTGGTGCCGAAGCCTGAGCTGAAAGATGTGATCAATGGCGCCCTCGGCATCAAGGACAAGGCGTTTGGGTACAATCCAACCTTTCTGTACCCCGTGCACGGGGGCATCGACATGTTGCCCAAGGCTTTTCTGAAGAACCTCGAGACGATCAGCTATGGGAACGAGCTAGTCGAGGTCGATACCGCCCGCAGGCGAGCGACATTTCAAGACGGGCACGTTGAAGCGTATGAGGAGTTGGTGTCGACCATTCCCATCCCCGAACTGGTCAGACGCTGCGTGGATTTGCCAAGGGACGTTGTGGAGGCAGCGGAGGGTCTTCGCTGCGTGTCTGTCTACAACCTCAACCTTGGGGTGGCGCGGGCGGGGATTTCGGACAAACACTGGATCTACTTCCCCGAGGCGGAGTTTCCCTTTTATCGAGTCGGGTTCCCGATGAATTTTTCACCGAGCCTCGGTCCTCGAGGCTGTAGCTCCCTCTATGTAGAGATCTCACATCAACCCACAGAAGTACTGGCTCCTGCTGAGGTGATTAAACGAGTTCGGGAGGGGTTAGAGCGTGTCGGGATATTCCGACCTGACGATGAGTTTGTGGTGGCTGACCTGCGGGACATCCGATACGCCTATGTCATCTTTGACAAGCATCGGGCGAATGCGCTACCGACAATTCAGTCGGAACTTCATCGCCGAGGGATCCATTCGATTGGGCGGTACGGACGATGGGAGCATACGTCGATGGAAGATGCGATTGCCCAGGGGCAACATCTGGCTGAGGAGATCTCGGGGCGGTACCGGAAGCCAGGGGTGCAGGCCCTCTGACGGTATCCATGCGTGTTACGGTCGCGCACATCATCACACAATTGGAACTCGGGGGGGCTCAGCGAAATACGCTGTACACCCTGTCTCACCTCGATCCAGCGAGATTTCGTCGTGTCCTTATCACTGGCGAACCAGGCATGCTGGATGATGAAGCGAAGGCTCTCGAGGGAGTAGAGTGGTATCGGATTTCCAGTTTGACTCGTCCCATCACACCCCTGTCAGATATTCGGGCCCTGGCAAAGCTCACATCGCTTCTCTCGACGCTCAAGCCGACGATCGTACACACGCATAGCTCGAAGGCGGGGATCCTGGGGCGCTGGGCTGCATGGTTAGCCGGAGTCCCGGTGATTATTCATTCCATTCATGGGTATGGGTTTACCCCCTATCAACCTATTCTGATGCGGAGAGGGCTGATTGCCCTGGAACGTCTTGCTGCACGATGCACCACCAGATTTTTTGCCGTCTCCGAAGCGAATCAACGCCTGGGAATCAAGCTGGGGCTCTTTACTGCCGAGCGGTCGACTGTGATTCGTAGTGGAATCGATTTGGACGCCTTCCGGCAGACTCGAGTGGATCGCGCTGCCAAACGCCGCGAGCTTGGCTTTCACGGGGGAGTCCCCCTGATCGGAATGGTGGGGCCGTTGAAGCCTCAAAAAGCGCCACTCGATTTTGTGCGGCTCGCCGCCGTTGTTCACCGGTCTCGACCGGACGCCAAGTTTCTCCTTGTGGGCGATGGGGCGTTGCGTCCCGCGGTTGAGGCCGAGGTGGCCAGGCTTGAATTGAATGACGCGTTTCGATTAGTCGGGTGGCGGAGCGATATGGCCGCCGTGCTGCGCTGCCTCGACGTGTTTGTCTTGACCTCCCTCTGGGAGGGCTTGCCGAGGGTCTATCTTGAGGCTCTGTCAAGCGGGGTTCCGGTCGTCGGTTCGCGGGTTGATGGGGCCTCAGAGGTCATCCAAGATGGGGTAAACGGGTATCTCATCGAGCCTGGTGACATACGAGGCTTTGCTGAGCGAGTCTTGGAGTTGCTCAACCATCCTGACCGGGCACAGACCATGGGAAGGAAGGGACAATTTCTGCCTGTCGAGTTCGACATCCACGAGATGGTGCGGCAGCAGGAGCGGGAATATGCGAACCTCTTGTCAGAGCCACGCACGCGCAATCCCTTGAGTGAGACGGTTAAATATGGTACAGGGACAAAAGGGTTGAAGGGCTGAACGAGGAACGTCGCAGGGCCTAATCCGGTGGAGTTCTAGAACTTTGATGAAAGGGAGAAGCGCATGAATGTTCCCTTGCTTGACTTGAAGGCACAATATCAGACCATCCGACATGAAATCACCGCAGCCTTGGAGACTGTCTGCGAGGACCAGGGGTTTATCTTAGGGGCACGGGTGGTCGAATTGGAACAGGCAATCGCCTCCTTTGTGGGAAGTTCGCATGCAGTCGGGGTGGCTTCGGGTAGCGACGCCCTGTTGTTATCACTCATGGCGATTGGGGTAGGGCATGGGGATGAGGTCATTACAGTTCCCTATACTTTTTTTGCCACCACCGGAGCCATCTCCAGATTGGGTGCTAAGCCGGTCTTTGTGGACATTCACGCTGACAGCTTCAATATGGATCCCAGTCAGATCGAAGCGAGCATCACCGCTCGCACGAAGGCGATCCTCCCTGTCCACCTGTTTGGGCAATGTGCCGACATGGAAACAATTACCGAGATCGCGGCACGGAGAGGTGTGCAGGTCATTGAAGACGCAGCCCAAGCGATCGGAGCGTCTCGAAACGGCCGGAACGCTGGCACCATTGGAGATACAGGCTGTTTTAGTTTTTTCCCTTCAAAAAATCTTGGCGGTTTTGGCGATGGGGGAATGGTCACGACCAATACCGCCTCGCTCTTCGAGGTCTTGTCCATGCTGCGCGTCCACGGTAGTCGGGTCAAGTATGTTCATGATCTGATAGGAATGAATAGCCGGCTGGATGCCCTGCAGGCAGCCGTTCTGAAGGTAAAGCTCAAGTATCTAAAAACCTGGACAGAAGGGCGGCGTCGAAACGCCGGCCGCTACGAACGTCTCTTCGAGGCCGCAAAACTTACAGAGCGCGTGGTCCTGCCAAAAACCGCTCCAGGGAATTATCATGTCTTCAACCAATTTACGGTCCGGGTGCAAAAACGTGATGAATTGCGGACGTTTTTGAAGGACAAAGGGATTGGTTCGGAGGTGTATTATCCCATTCCCCTCCATCTGCAAGCCTGTTACCGAGACCTTGGTCACCAAAAGGGAGCCTTCCCTGTGTCCGAGCGGGCAGCCGATGAATCGCTCTCGCTCCCGATCTACCCCGAGCTGTCGGACGAACAGCTGGCCTACGTGGTCGAATCCATCGCCGCCTTTTACCAAGGCCATTAACTGGGTTCGCGTAAGCGAGGAGAAGGGCTTCTGCGCGACGAAACAAGGTGTGTCAGCCCTCTCCCCGACCAGTCTGGCGGCGTCAGTGCCTTAATGTTACCGTCCATCCCCTGATCGGCCCTCTCGGCCTCCCCTACTTGCTGTCTCGAATGTGCAGGAGTAATATCTGCCTCCTAGAAAGGAGGTGTTATGGACAAACCAACCACTCCGGTTAGGCGACGACTATCCCTCGACCGGAATATCGAGCGGTTACGGCAACAACTGGCTGAGTTGATCCCTTTTCTGGGGAAAGGCAAAGCCAGGCCGTCACGGACCTTGGAGGAGTTCGACCTGGAGTCCGAGCGGCTGATTGGTGAAATATTGGGAGAGACGTCTGAGCTGCTTGAAGCCTATGAATATGCCCAGCTCGGCGAGGCCGCGGGTCTGGTGAACATCACCGATGAGGCTCCTGAAGGTGGGGGGCTTGATGGTCAGCGACAAAGTCTCTTACAGCGGAGCCGGGTGCTGGAAAGCTGCATCGGACAGCTGGAAGCGAGAAGAGCGGCCGAGGCTAAGAAGCCACAAGGAGGTTCGCAGGCGATCATCGGTCCTCAAGTGGCCGAGCATATGTCTCCGGACATACGGACCATCAACGAAGCAGCGACGCTAAAAGAGGCGGCTCTGTCCATGCAGCAGTGGAAAACCGGCTCACTTTTGGTCACCGACGAGCACTCTTATACTGGAATTATCACGGATTCGGCTCTCGCGCGAGACGTGGTTGCGAAAGGGCTCGATTCCGGGAAGACAACAGTCAAGTCGTGCATGAGGACACCCTTGGTCAGCATCGAGGGCGAGCGACCCATTATTGAGGCCGTCCGCCTCATGAAGGATCAAGCGACACGTCATGTGGCTGTGACTCAAGAAGGGGACATTATCGGGGTCATCTCGGTATCAAACATTCTTCGATACTATTCCGGGATTGCATAGGCTGGGAAACATCCTCCTACGCCGAACAGGCATGTCAGGGAAATAGGTAGCCGTATGGTGGGTGCAACGAAGCCGTCGTAAGAAACCGGCTCTGTACCAGGCCGTCGGTGGAGAGCTGATTTCAGAGGCCTTGAAGACCCGAAAGACGAGACAGGACTGTTGGAACCCTCTAGGTGGAGGGGAACCTAGGTTCTCAGAAAAAGGTGGGCAAGGAATCATAACGTCAAGAATCCGATGTTGAAGAATCTGATCCCTTGCTTGGTTCGGGGAAGAGGGCGTTCCATATTCGGACGTTCACTGCTGCTGAGCTCCTTCAGGGAGAGGTAGAGACCCGAGGGCCTGGGCGGGTAAGCTCACCCACTGTTCAGCCGGACCCTGAGACTCCACGACAACGGAGACCTTTCCATTAAAGGTGTTCGTGGCCTCTCCCGAATAGTATCCGCTGGTCGGTGCGATATCCTGGTAATCTCGACCGATGGCTACCGTCACATAGTGCTCATCGCAACGCCGTTGATGAGTCGCGTCATAGGCCACCCAAACCGGTGTGCTTGGTTCCCCGATGGGAAGGAGGACCTCCACCCAAGCATGCATCCGCCCCTCGCCTGGAAGGTACCCGGACACATAGCGAGCGGGTAACCCCGCCAGTCGACAGAGTGCCAACATCACGTGTGCATAATCCTGGCATACCCCGGTGGCGATACCAAAGGCATCTGACGCGGGCGTGCCCACGTGGGTCCGTCCAGGTTCATAGCGCATATGGGCATGGACTTGGTTCAGAATGGCATCAGCGAGCTCGACCGGAGAGGAGCCCCGCTCTCGTAATTGGTGGGCCAGCCTGGCGAGAGCATCTGATCCATCGACCAAATGTGTCAAACGGGTGAACTCCAGAGAGTCTACGGTACAATCGGCATCCTGTAGGCCCACCCCCTGGAAGGCCAGTACCCCGTCGGTGGCATATGTTCCTGTGGTTTCAACCCGCAGCTCGACCAGACAATTGATCGTCTTTTCCACCTGCGCATGATCGAATTGCCACACCAGGTTCCCAAAAGCATCGGTATAGTGGCGATAGTCTGCGGACGGCTCCAGATGCCAGCGAACATCAAGCCGCCGTTGCTTGCCATAATGTTGGGCTGGAGCGAGGCGCATCATGGTCCGAACCGACGAAACCGGGGCCTCGTAAAAATATGAGAACTGGTTCTGTACCGCGAGCACGGCCTTGACGGACCGCAGGACTGGTCCGTGGCGGTGCGAAACCACCTTCCGGCGAACGCGTGGGTGGGGCAGTGTGACGTCCAGGGGGTCTCCAGCGTGGAAGAACGTTTGAGTGATGGCATCCGAGATTTGGTCCAGGCTTTCGGTAATATCCGAAAGGAATGGTGCGAGACCCGTTCGATACACTTCTTCAATGGTCGCATACTCAAGATCGGCGGCCAACTGGCCAGCCAGGCGAACTGGTTCTTTTGTGTTCAGGCTCGAGGTGTTGGTGGTCAGACGAGAGAGAAGTTGACGGACTGTTCCCGTGCAACAATGCACGGCGCGGGGGAACCGTTCGTTGAGGAGGAGAAAGGCTGCAATTCTAAGTGGTACGAGATCAGATCGGTACACTTTCCGGTAGGCTTCATAGGCACTCGCTGACTTGAGGATCGCGAGGCACAGGTAAAACTCCGATAAGACCGATGGTTCTGATGTCCCTTTCAGAAGTATCGGATGGGCAAGGAGTCGAGTCGTGTGCCCCGCGCGTTCGATATTTTGCCCAAGCCGGTAAAAACACCATCCCTCGTCATGCATCATGGTACTCGCCAGGACCCCGTAGAGGGTGTAGCAGGTATGTTGAACTCCGAAGAGCCACTCATGGGGTGCTTGCCAGAAGCTATCAGGGGTTGTGACTCTCAGGTTGAGGTGAAAGGTGTTGATCTGGTGCCAGACCTCGCTCGACAGTTGGTCTTGAATCCCGCGGGCATTGTCGCGTGCAGCCGCAATGAGCTGCACAATCGAATTGGGATTGAACTTGTTCAACGTGAGAAACTCTACGACGGAAGACGTCCGCATGTGATCATGAAGGTTTTGATAGGTCTCTAGTTCTCCCGTGGTTTCAAGATACTTTCGCCACAAGTCTGCTTGGCTGTCCGCCTCTTCGCTCCCCAGCAACAGATGATAGTGCACATCAAGATAGCGAGCGCTGTATTCTGCCCGCTCCATGTATCGGCCAATCCAGAAAAAACTGTCTGCGGTTCGGCTAAGCATCCTCAATCTTCTCCATACAGCACCCAGGTGCCTTTGCTGCCTCCTCCCTGGGAGGAGTTGACCACCAACGAACCTTCTTTCATGGCCACCCGTGTCAAGCCTCCAAGAGATA
>JBFJQA010000015.1:0-30304 GCA_041616875.1 Nitrospiraceae bacterium
CGCCCACTACACGGCTATCGGGCCCTGTGAAGTGAGAATCAGGCCGTAGCAAGTGGGGAGAGAGTGAATGCTGTCCTGCGGATACGAATAGACGAGGCCAAGGTATGAAAGGGCAGAGGACACTAGTCCAAGGATTTCATTCCCCCTCCCCTATAATTCACCAAGCAAGAAAGGCCCCTGCCGTCGCTTCGTCGAGGTGAGGAACATGAAGCGCATCTGTTGCGCCTGCGGGATCAGTCTAGGAGAAAAAGAACCTCTGAAAGACCGGCGCGAGACCCACAGCTATTGTGACACGTGCTTCGAAGTGCTGCTCAGGCCATCGCAAGAGCGCATGAATGCCAGACACCTTCACCAGCCTGTGGGAAGCACCGAGAGCTGATCATGGCCATCTTACCGAATGATGATCTTCAGACTGAAAAGCAGCCTTGCTGGAATTTCCCCTTGGTTCTATCAGCCTGGAGAACCAAATGGGAGACATGCTCCTTCAACTCTGCCTTGCTCCACCCACATCTCAGACTTCTCGGCAAGACTCTCGTGGTCCTCTTCATACCAGGGGGGTTAGGTTCTCTCGCCTTTGTGTATGTGCTTCAGAGAGCGAAAAGACATCTTGTTCAACGTGGGCACGGCCTACGTTAACGAGCCCTGATGCCAGACACTTTATTCGACGCCTAATTGTATCGTTTGAGAGGACAATCGCCAGGAAGTGTAGAACAACGCACTGTCCACACTTCCAAATGGTGTTAAGACCTCTTCCAACTGTCATGTAATCAAAAGGCGTGAGGGGGAAAAAATGGAATCGTCAGTAATCAGCGATGAGGGAGAGAATACAAAGCAAAATTGTAGCGCAGATTGCCGGTTGGGTCATACTCCTTCTCATGGCCTGCCAGCAGCACCCGCTCCTGGAATTTCAAGCTGCTAAGGAATCTTTGGAGGAGGCCAGAAACGCGGGGGCATATGAATATGCACTCGAATCGATGCTCAAAGTCGAAGAATTATTTCGGCGCGCCCAAGAAGAAATCAAGGTCCAGGATGCCAGGCTCACCCTAGTCCGGCACTATGATGACGCTCAATCGCTCTTAACCGAAGTGACAACACGTGCCCACAAGCTCACCCTCATAGCCAGAGACCTTAAGGAACAAACCAGAAGGGAGGCCACGACAAGGCTCGTTCAGACCAGGCTTACGCTTGACGAAGCGAAGATCCTGCTCCTGATGGCGCCATCAGGGGGCAAAACCAAACCTGACCTTCAAGCACGGCAGAACGATCTCGCATCAGCCCAAACCCTTCTCTCCGAGAGCCAAAGCGCGTTGGAGAACCAGGACTTTCAAGCCGCCCTGGACAAGGTTCAATTAGCTCAAACTCTCGCAAAGCAGGTCACTGATGAGGTCAACAGGGACCCGGAAAAGCCCAACACGGCCAAGCGATAAAGAAAGCGCCTATCGGGTGCGCGCCCCAGATTCCAGTTTGTCCCTTACGTACCGGCCTCCGCGTAGGTCTTCTCCTCACACGGACAACTCGTCCCTCTCAGGACACCTTGTCCCGGTTGCCATCGACCGGCCCGGCGAGAAAAGTACTTTGCCATACTTCCAAGAGACCGAAGCCCCTTATCTGATTAAGCTTTTTTAAATTCTTGCTGATCTACCCAGCTGGTATTGTTATTGCTCCCAACGAAGGAACATGTGATCTGTTTTCCGAGGAGATGTGCCGGTGAAGAGCCGAAGAGTTCTCCAAGATCGGGTGGCGGGTGACCTAGAAAAAGTGGACTTCCTCCGTCGAGAGATCTTTATCAAAGACGGACACCTGACAAGGATCGTGCATTCTGAGACACCGTTGGACCTTCCAGGGATTCGAATTGGCGACCTCATCACAATCTTACCCAGGGAAGGAGGAGGACTGGCTGTGGCAAAAAGTATCGCGCCGGCACAGGATTCTGTCTGTGATGCTCAAAAATAACAAAGAGGAGGTGAGTAATCATTGTGCATGCTGCGCCAGGACGAAGGACGCCACACCCGCGGTGTCTATTCGTGTAGATGAAGGGAGATGACAAGGCAGACCGAGCGACGTCAATTGAAAAAGGTGCTTGGACAAAGACGCGACAGCCACAGCACGACGAAGCGACAACGCATGAAGGCGCTTTGCACCCAGGAGGAACCTGACCTTTCAAGTCTCTTTAGACGAAGCGGTACAGGTTTCTTCATCAACTAAGGAGAATTCACGTGAGAACGCTATTGAGCTTAACCATCTGTCTGTTCATGCTTGGGCTGGGGGTTGGTATCACAGCCCCCATATATGCCGAGGAGTCTCCTCCGTCTCCAACAGATGATTCCACTCAGCCAAGTCCGCCAAATCTATTACTGGGCTATGAGGATGAGCCTGCACCACCCCCGGAGCCCGCTCCCACAGACGAGGATAAGAAGGACTTCACTGACAGCACCTCCTTGCTGCTCACCGCGGAGGACGAGCCGGCACCCGAGCCCCCACCGGCACCAACCGACGACAAGGGCGTGATCAGCGATGCTCTCCACCTGATCCTCGCCGCTGAGGATGAGCCGCCACCTGATCCACCGGCTCCCTCAGGTGAGGAGAATCACACCAACGGGCGGTTCCAACTGTCCCTGTATGAGGAGGAGCCCGCGCCTCAACCGACGGAACCGGAAGAACCCGCTCCTGAGCCAACTCCAGCGCCGGAGCTACTTGAGAGCCTTTCCTAACCGGTTGAGGAAAGAAAACAGAATCACAATCTATTCTGCGTGGGGAACGGCCTGTCACCGTTCCCCACCCTTCTTTGCCACTCCCGACGTTATGACTCCCATTTTGACCCATCTCCGAACGACCCATTCACTTGATCTCCTTGCGTGACACTCCTGGCTAGCGGACAAGACAAACGCTTTGATATTGACTGTGTACTCGATTTCTCGGGCGTACTGCCGTATCCTTACTTCTCAGGAGAAAGCGCTACGAGACAAATTGTTCGTCTTGGAGCAACGTGAGAATGCGGATCTAGAAAGGCAGAACGAATGGACGACTTTTCCCATCTAAGCGACATTCTCCGGCAAAACGGCCCTATCACCGCCCTGCTCATCACCATTGTCGTTATCCTACGGCTCATTTTCGCGCGGCTGGTCTCCCGCAACGAGCGACTCGTGGCAGAGGCACGACGTCGGTGGAGCATGTATATCCGGAATGTCCTATTCGCGGTTCTGGTTTTTGGGCTGATTTTCATCTGGGCTCCCCAGCTCCAAACGTTCACCGCAACCTTGATTCTGATTGCCGCAGCAATTGCGATTGCAACCAAAGAGTTAATCGCCTGCCTCAGCGGCGCGATCCTTCGTATCAGCACCAACGCCTATACGCTGGGGGATCGAATTGAAATCGGTGGAGTGCGAGGGAATGTGGTCGACCACAACTTACTCACGACCACCGTGCTAGAGATCGGCCCTGGGCAGACTTCACATCAGTACACTGGTCGCGCCATGATCATTCCCAACAGCTTACTCTTGACCAGTACCCTTACCAATGAGACCTACACAAAAAAGTACATCCTGCACATCACCCGGGTTCCTCTTAAGACTCAGGATGATTGGCAAACCGCTGAACAGATTTTGCTCGAAGTCGGCATGGCAGAATGCAAATCGTATTTGGAGGATGCGAAGAAATACATGAAGCAGCTGGAAGGCCGACATTGGTTGGATTCACCATCCGTGGAGCCCCGGGTGACGCTCCAACTCAAGGAACCCGGTTATATTGACTTACTGCTTCGGGTTCCCTGCCCTCCGGATCGTATCGCGCGTCTGGAGCAGGCGGTCCTTCGAACGTTCATGTCACGGTTCTCCTTTGCACCAGTGGAGGCCAACAGCACGCACAAAAGGCTCTAACCCGTGCCCCCCCTTTAAAGGCGAAACAATTCCTTGTAATTTAGGAACGGGCGGGCAATGGTATATTGTCTTTATGGCGTGAAGGGAAAACCGAACAGGAATGCACCTCGATCATCTCTCCAGCGGGGAGGGGGCTTGCGTTGGTAGGAAAATGTTCCCGTCTAACTCCTCTAGTAAATCAATGCCCTTTGTGAATCAAACGGAGCTCAGCACGGGTTGGAATTGTTTTTGCAGATCTCATTCTGCTTGTTCGTATATTCTCACGGGGTTTACCCCAAACGATCTTCTTTTTCCTTTAATTCCGGTCAAACGTCACCCACAATAAGAACCCATTATGAGAATATGTTCCAGGGTCCTGGCGATTCCTTAAGACATGCGGCGTCAGATCTCTCATGAGCCCTTGGACTGCCGCGCATGAGTGGAAAGACCCACTATGGCTTGGTGGCGGGTCTGGCCATGACCACAGGCGTGATTGTTGGGGTGGGGGTGACCCTGCTTTTCATTTTGCACTCAATATCTGACACACCCCAGCCCCAAAGAAGGCAACCGCGAATGACCAGAAGGACTCGAAAGGCCATGCCTTCTGACAACACGCCTCAGACCAAGGGCTCTACCGCCTCGAAGCGAACGGTTCGCGTAAAGCGACCCAGGAAACGGCCTGGAGAAACCAAGTGACACAATTCACCTACTATGCACAGGCTCCATTTACACTTATACGAGGGGGAGGAAGATCCATGAAGCAGACCGCTATTCTCACAGTCGCGATCACCAGCCTGCTGCTCGGGGGCTGCGTCTCGGCCGATCAACACAAGAAAGCGCTGAAAGATCTCACGAAAACTCAACAGGAGTTGTCGGCCACGCAGGAACAATTGGAAGCGGAGAAACAGTGGGCCGACAAATTCGCGCAAGCCGATCGCGAGAAAACCCAAGTCACCAACGAGCTCCTTGAAGCACAAACAGCCCTGGACCGGACCAGGACAGACCTTCGCAAGGCCCAAAGAGATCTCGCCGGGGAGCAGGAGGCCCGCCAAAACCTCTCTGACCAACTTATCAAACTTCAGGCGTCCAGCCGCCAGTCTGAAGATTTGACCGGAGAACTGAGACGCGAACGTGACCAGCTGAGGATCAAATCCCAAGACTTGGAACGACGCCTGGAGACTTCACAGCAAGACGTGGCATCCCTCCAGAAAACCCTGGCGGATACCCAGACGCAGAGTGAGGCCCTAGCCACCGAAAAGGGCAACGTCACCAAGTCCCTGGACGAGGCCAATTCCCAGATTCGCAACCTTCAGACACAACTCGAAGCCACCGAGGCTCAGGTGGCATCGCTGCAGAAGGACAAACAAGGGCTCTTGACCGGAACCACGACGGCTCAGGAGGAAATCGCCAGGCTTCAGAAACGAGCAGGGGAATTGGAAACGGACGCTGCCCGGGCCCAGGATCTTGCCAGCCAACTCTCTGAGCGAGATCAGGAAATCGGGACGCTTCGTCAGACTGTGGCCGATCGCGAATCCTTGGTGAAGGCGGTGGCTGGCCAACAGGAAGAACTCGACCAGAGGAAACAACGGATCGCCGCCTTGACAGAGGAGCTTGCCTTGGTGAGCAGCCAATATGCTCAGGCTAGTCAGGAGCGTGACCAATTAAAAACGCAGGGCATTAAACTGGAAGATCGCGCACAAACCGCCGGTCAATCTCTGGAAACACTCCAGCAGGAAAACAACCAACTGCAAGCGGAGCTTCGGGAAAAGGCAGAGCGGTTGGGATCTGAACAGACGGAGCGGGCTCGCCTGCAACGTGAAGTGCAAGAGAGAGACACCGAAATTCAGCGGCTCACCCAAGCTCAGAGCGAATTGAACCGGGTGCTGGAAGAAACCCGCGCCGCCAAAGAAGCCGAAACGCAGCGGTTGGCCGCTTCACAACTGCAGTTGGGCAAGTCTTTGGGCACGGAGGAGGCTGTGCGAGCCCGCTTCGAAGAGGACCGCGCCGCTCGGCAAGCAGAAATCCAACGCCTCTCCCAGGCGCAAGCGGAGCTCGCTCGGGTGCTTGAAGAGCAACAGGCTGAAAAGGCACGGCTGGAACAAGAGCGACGGACCCAAGAAGCCGAAATGGAAGCCCTCACGCAGGCGAAGCGAGACCTGATGAAGTCCCTGGAAATCGAATCAGCCGAAAAGGCCAGGCTCGCCAAGGAGAAGGCAGAGAAAGACGCGGAAATCCTACGCTTGACACAAACTCATGACGATCTCAAGGAATCCTTAAAAGCTGAAATCGACAAGGGAAACATCAAGATTCAACAAGTGCGCGATCGCCTTACCATCAACATGGTAGACAAGATCCTCTTCGATTCGGGTCGGACTGAAATCAAGCCCCAGGGGCTCGGCGTGCTGAAACAGGTCAGTAGCGTGCTCAAGAAGGTGAACGATAAGCAGATTCGGATTGAAGGACACACGGATAACGTGCCGATCCGTGGCAAGCTGCAACAACGCTTTCCCACGAATTGGGAGCTGTCCACGGCACGAGCAACCACAGTGGTGAGGTACCTCATCAACCAGGGAGAATTGGATCCCGCAAACCTCACGGCAGTCGGTCATGCCGATACCAAACCTGTCGCCTCAAACAATGATCACGTTGGCCGTGCTCAAAATCGCCGGATTGAAATTGTGTTGTATCCCAAGGACTTAACAGAACTGGCGGGTCAGTTTAATGGTCAGTAACCTAGGACGCTGCTCTCTCCCGTATACAGGGCGTCCTCGCTCATGTAAAATGCTCGTTCGTCTTCTACAAGGACGCCTCCAGGGAAAGATCCATGAAATTTGGGCTGCTCGGGTTTCTGTTTGGCTTGGCGGTCGGTATCAGTGGGATGGTGTTGATTCCTCGTTTCGCATCATCCTACCTGCCGCCCGCCATGAAGCCCGGTGTGTCAGTGAAGGGCGTTGTCGTCGCGAAGCAACGGGACCCAGAACGCTTGTTAGTCACCCTCAGCGCCCCCGAGGGCAGCATTCTCGTGACCTTCACCAAAAAGGTCCCTGAAATCGATCTCCTTGTCGAAAAAACGGACGCCCTGACGCTTTCGATGGGGGGATATCGCCCTTTCATTCAGAACCCCGAGATCGAACGGGTACAGAAGCAGAAGGCTGAGAACGGCAAGGATCTGCCTGGAAATGAGTCACCCGGCAATCAACCTCCTGACCAAGAAAAGGGCTAGCACATGACCCCCCCTTCCGGTCGTCGGAAACCAACCAAAAAATCGCCAGCTTCCAAGGCACCCGCCACGCCGAAAGCCAAAACGGTGGTGTTTCAACTTCATGCCGGCGAGGCTCAGAGTGTCACCATCGCGGGTGACTTCAATGATTGGAATTCACAGGAACAGTACCTGAAGAAGAACCCTGATGGCACGTGGACAATCTCTTTGAAATTGCAACCCGGTTCCTATCACTACAAATTCGTGGTGGATGGAAATTGGCAGGAAGATCCCAATAATCCCAACCGGCTCTGGGTTTCGGAAGGGACCTTCAATTCAGTCATTGAGGTAGCATAATGGGCAAGGTCCAAACTCAGCCGGTATCTTCTGACGTCACCCTTCTCACCAATGACGATGTCTATCTGTTCAACGAAGGGTCGCATTTCCGCTTACACGACAAGTTCGGTTCCCACCCCATGACGGTGAACGGGGTCGAGGGGACCTATTTCGCAGTCTGGGCGCCTAATGCGGACCGAGTCTGCGTCGTGGGAAGTTTCAATAATTGGGACGCAGAGAGCCATCTCCTGCACGCCCGGAAACATTCTGGAATCTGGGAAGGCTTCATTCCCGGCGTCGGGAAAGGGACACTTTACAAATATCACATCCACTCACGCTTTCATGGGTATCGCGTCGAGAAAGCCGACCCCTTCTCCCTGTTCAATGAAATTCCTCCAAAGACCGCCTCTATTGTGTGGGATGTGGACTATGACTGGAGAGATGGGGAATGGATGACCAGCAGGGGGCCCCGCAACAGTCTTGAAGCCCCCATCAGCATTTATGAAGTCCATGTGGGATCCTGGATGCGAGTGCCTGATGAAGGCAACCGCTCGCTAGGCTATCGAGAGTTGGCCCCTAAAATGGCTGATTATGTCCAGCAGATGAATTTCACCCACGTGGAATTTCTTCCTATCATGGACCATCCGTTCTTTGGGTCCTGGGGCTATCAGATCACAGGCTACTTTGCGCCTTCGGGGTGTTTTGGCACGCCCCAGGATTTCATGTATTTGATTGATTACCTCCATCAACGGGGGATCGGCGTGATTTTGGATTGGGTCCCGTCCCATTTTCCTACCGACGAACACGGCCTTGGTTATTTTGACGGCACTCACTTGTATGAGCACGCGGACCCCCGGAAGGGCATGCACCAAGAATGGGGGAGCTGCATTTTCAATTACGGCCGTCACGAGGTCCAAAGCTTTTTGATCAGCAACGCCTTGTTCTGGCTTGAGAAGTACCACGTAGACGGGTTTCGCGTGGACGCGGTGGCATCCATGTTGTACCTGGACTATGCACGGAACGAGGGGGAATGGATTCCCAACGAATACGGCGGCCGCGAAAATCTAGAAGCGATCACATTCCTCCGCCGTTTTAATGAGGAAGTGTATAGGTCGCATCCCGATGTCCAAACCATCGCGGAAGAATCTACGTCCTGGCCTATGGTATCACGGCCCACCTACCTGGGAGGCCTGGGGTTTGGACTCAAGTGGGATATGGGGTGGATGCACGATACGCTGTACTATATGTCGCAGGACCCCGTGTATCGAAAGTTCCACCACAATAATCTGACCTTCCGTATGCTCTATGCCTGGCACGAGAACTTCGTCCTCCCGCTTTCCCATGATGAAGTGGTCCATGGGAAAGGATCGCTGATCGGCAAAATGCCGGGCGACGACTGGGAGAAGTTCGCGAACTTGAGGGCGTTGTTTGGCTACATGTATGCGCAGCCGGCCAAAAAATTATTGTTTATGGGCGGGGAATTGGGCCAGTGGAGCGAATGGGCACACGACCGAGGTATCGAATGGCACCTCTTGCAATTCGGTCCGCACCAGGGTTTGCAGCGATGGGTTTCCGACTTGAACCACCTCTACAGGAGCGAACCGGCACTCCACGAACGCGACCTTGAGCCTTCAGGATTCGAGTGGATCGATTGCAGTGATGCCGAATCGAGTGTCATTAGCCTTCTTCGAAAGGGCAAATCCACCGAGGATGAGATCCTGATCGCCTGTAATTTCACACCCCTGCCTCGCCTGAATTATCGCCTGGGGGTACCATCGAGGGGATCTTGGCGCGAGCTGCTTAACAGCGATGCCACCGGGTATGGAGGGAGTGGGATGGGGAATCTGGGCACAGTGGAAGCAGGGCCTGGCGAGATGCATGGACGACCCAACTCCATGATGGTGACGCTGCCACCGCTCTCCGTTATCTTCTTTAAACATTCAGGGCATTAACCCGGCATAGACAGTCGCCTTTCTCCTAGTGGACCGCGGAAGGGGCATAACTTCTTCAGGGACTAGGGCCGTATGGCCCCTTCCGAATGGCTCTATTGCATGCACCCCAAACGGGCCCTTTACAACTCTGTGACGAACAAATAAGATACAGGGCCGAAAGACCTATCTCGGTACTGAGGTTGGCTGCGGAATAAGGGGAACACCTACAGGAGTAGGTTCACCTGCTTAGTGTGAGGAACGTCCTCATGATGTCGGTCATTTCTTTTGTTGCCCTCCCGTCTCAGCAGAAATGGCCACAGTCCAACAGACACACCCAAAGAACGCATTCCCCGAAACCTTTTCGTGAGGCAGTCCTTCTCGCCAATGAGCCCATCGAGGATCACATCAGACCAAAGGCACACGTCCGTGCAATGTTCGACGTATTCCATGGGACCTGTGCGGAGTCTGATGATGGGCTTGTGATCAGGGCAGCGTCTTATTTTGTGCAGCATGGATAGGGGGAATATTCGCTCACATTGATCCAACTCCCAGCAGAGGGACAGCACTCACAGCCCATGTGTTACCGACCATGAACAAGAAAAAGAAACCTTTCCCCTTTCATCTGTTTCGCAATTTTTCTAAACGCGACCTCCAGGACTTTCTGGAGATTTTTCATTATTCGGTGGAGGCGGAAACGGACGAGGACATTAAGAACGTACTCGGTCACATTCGGAAGGTTTTTCCCTGTGAGTACATCATTGCCGGTGTCGCCCGCGTCAGGGAATCGGGAAACGTTCAAGAATTTTCCCATATTCTCAATGAAAGTTACCCTAATGATTGGCTATATGAGTACGCGAAGAACGGATACGCAGAAGTCGATCCTATATTGGTGTCCCACGCGAAGGATTTTCAGACTCAAGTCTGGACGAGCACCTATAAGAAGGCCGGGTCTAAGAAGGAGGAAGCATTCATTGAGCATGCCCAATCATTCGGCCTAGCGGGCGGGGTCACGGCTGGAGCATTTGATTCCCAACGAGGCCTCTGCAGCTTTTTTTCCTTCGCCGGGACAGCCAAGGCCGAGAATCCACACTATGCGGGAGTACTTGAGTACTTAGCGCATCATCTTCACCACCCCTTGATCCATAACACTCCATCTCCTTCTCCCGTCATGGCCAGCTCCCTTTCGTCAAGAGAGCTCACCGTTCTCAACTGGATGACCAAAGGGAAGACAAACTGGGAAATCTCCCGGATCCTTGGAGTGACCGAACGCACTGTTCGCTTCCATGTGGAGGGCATTTTTTGCAAGCTCGACGTCACGTCCAGGACTCAGGCGGTCGCCATGGCCGTCGAAAATCGAATGATTTCAAGCACGGCATAAAGCCCTCCCGCTTCTCCCGCCCTTGCAGATGTCGGCACCAGCTTTCAGGTTGAGTTCGACCCCACTGCAGCCCGCGCTAGGCGACCGCCTTCACTGTTACAGGAACCGCCAGCAGTCCCGCTCAGACCCTGACAAGCTCGCTAGTCATACTCACGTCGTCTTTGGTGGCCATCAGGGATTCTGACTCGGTCACCCCGGCCATCCTTGAAAGACCTGTTCCTGGTCCACCCGTGACGCCTTCCTCATCAACAGGGTTTGACGAGCCTAACGAATTCATCCAATTGAGGAACTCCGGTCGCTCTCTCGCAGATTCAAATCTGAATTGTTCCCAATCCAGCATGGCTGCCAATGACAGGGCACCGGCGGGAGGGAGCGCCTTGGGCGGGCTTATGGGCTCACAGGGGAAACCAATTGCCCGAAGCACGCGAAGGAAACGCTTTTCGACCACCATATACAAATACCTGATGTCATTGCCGATCGACCACTGATAGACCCCTTTAAACAACACCAGCATCATCCGCGAAGAGAGCCCTTTTTCGTTCAAACTCGGGTCCACCGTTAACCTCGTAATTTCCACTGTATCCCGTTCCTTCCGAAGTGAACACCCCGGCAGCAAAACGGACCGAAATTCTTTCTCAAGCATGAATGGTCCTTGCGTAGACAACAGGCGAAACATTCCTAACAACCTTCCGGATCCTGAAAACAGTCCAACGGATGTCGCCAACGCATCATAGGGATCCACCTCCAGCTCATCTTCCGAAGACGGGACCCACTTAAGATTTTGGGAAAACACCTTATGCCGTAACCTATGGGCCTCCTCAAGTTCAGCCTGTTCGCAGAGCGTCTTGACCAATAATTCTCCTTCCTGAAATCCGACCTGAAATCCGATGTCATGCAGAGTAACCATTACTACCTCCTTGATTGAGCCCCCACTCTGGGGATGATTGAGGCATATGGTTTACCTTTTACGTAATCAAGTCACCTGGCGACTCCGCCAGGTGCGTCCATTTCCCAATAGTCGTATCCTTCTATCCTGAGTGAGCCTCCCACGTCGTAGAAAGCTGAGGACGAGGAGGAGGTCGTGCGTCTGGCTACCCACGCCAGCTCGAACAACTGGGAGTTCCGGCATGAACACTCTTCCGCAACCACGAGCTGATGCCTTACTAGCAGCCGTCTCTATCCGCAGCATATCCCTCAGACACCCGCCCCACGCAAACCTCTCTGGGGCCTCTCTCGTCAGGAATCGCGGCAAGGAGTCCTCGGCCAAGGCCACCAGGAAGGTGGCACCACTTCTCAAACAAGAAACCCAAGGGGGATGTCGTCTATGATTGTCTTGGAGGTTGGGCTGGCTGTCGTGATGGTTTTCCTAGCGATGAACTTGGTGAGACGGATTCGCCAGTCTCGCCAACGCCTCGAGTATGAGATGAAACGGAGAAGCCAAAGCGACCAACGTTTGGCCATGCAGTATTTCCTCGGGGAGGGACTGGCCCAGGCTGACTCGATCCCGACAGGGGTCACCTTCGCCTTACAGCTCATTAGCCAGCATGTGGGCTGGCCCTTTGCCGCCTACTGGGAAGCCGATGCGAATCTCGAACGGTTGCACTGTGCGGAAACGTGGACCGACCGAGAGGCTGGGCTGGAGAATGTCGAAACACTCGCCAGATCCACGGTGTATAGAAAAGGGATGGGGCTCCCGGGAAAAGTCTGGGCCGCCGTCGAACCCGCCTCAATCAACGATGTCGGTGTCGATGCTGATGTTCCCCACCCTTCAACAGCAGCCGAAGCGGGCCTGCAAGGAGCGATCGCCTTCCCCATCGTGGTTGCGGACCGGTGTATTGGAGTCATAGAGTTTTTGTCTTTCGCCCCCATGTTCCTGACACCCAGTCACCGCCAGATGCTCTCCGCGTTTGCGGCCCAAATTGGGGGATTTATCGAGCGCATGCGGGCAGAAGGGGAATTGCGCGCCAGTGAGGAGCGCTTTCGGTTTTTCATCACCCACAGCCCCGCACCCGCGTTCTTGAAGGATGGAGAAGGACGGTACTGTCACGTGAACGAGCCCTTCTGCCAATTGTTCTCAAGACCTGCAGAGACGTGGCTTGAGAAAACTGTGTTTGATCTTTGGCCCCCAGAAACAGCCAAGAAACTTCACGCACATGATCGGAAGGTTCTCGCTGGGAAAGGCGTCATGCAGTCCGAAGAACAGATATGCGCTTCAACCGGAGAGAAGCGGAACTGGCTTGTGTTCGAGTTCCCATTTCGGAACTATTCCGGGGAAACACTGCTCGCAGGCATCGGCGTAGACATCACCGAGCGTAAACGGGATGAAGAGCGACGCGATCAGTTTTTTAACGCCTCCCGCGATATGCTCTGCCTCGCGGGGACCGATGGATACTATCAACTGATAAATCCGGCCTTTGAAAAGACCTTGGGGTTCTCCAAGGATGAGCTTATGGCGAGACCGTTCATCGAGTTGGTTCATTCGGAGGACCGTGAGGAGACCGCAGCCGCGCTTCGGCAGTTGAGTGTAGGCCGGGAAACCATAGACTTTGAAAACCGATATCGGTGTCGGAGCGGTTCATACCGCTGGCTACATTGGAGGGCGACGTCTCTGAACGGGCACACGGTGTCTGCCGTGGCAAGGGATATCACTGAAAGAAAGACTCGCGAGCCGACGCTGAAGGAATCACAACTGCGGTATGAATACCTTGCGCGGGCCATCGATGGAATCGTCTGGGAAGCTGATCCTGTCACCATGCGAGTCACCTACGTGAGTCCACAGGCCGAGCGTATCCTTGGATACCCCGTCGAACGATGGATGGCCGAACCCACATTCTGGGAGAACCATCTCCATCCTGCCGATCGGGACAGAGCCTGCGCGGCCCGTATTCTCGTCAAGACCGACAGCCGAGCCTGCAAACTTGAGTATCGTATGATCGCTGCTGACGGGAAAACCATTTGGTTCAATGATCTTCCTACTGTTGTGCGCCAGGGCGATCAACCCGTGAAGATCCTTGGCGTGATGACGGACATCACCGACCGAAAACGAATGGAAGAAGGAACTCGCGCAGCGCGAATGCAATTCTTCCAGCAGCAACAGGAGACCCATCGGGTCGAACTGGAACTCGAAAGGGTCCAAGAGTCCTTAGCGACCCAAGCACGATTCGTCGCACTCGGCCAATTAGCTGGCAGCATTGTTCAAGAAGTCCGCCATCACTTGGGAAGCATTCGCACCGCGCTGCATGCGCTCAACCACCGCCTTCCTCCTACGGATCAAGAGTCGGCCGAGTATATCGCAATGGCCGAAGAGAAGATTTTTGGCGCCAACAGGGTGATATCAAACTTTCTTTCCATGGCTCGCGGGGAGGAACTCAGGATTCAGGATGTTGATTTGTCACAGCTCCTGGTAGATGTGCGCCAGCGAGTCAGGCTGCCCGATGAGATGCGCTTTTACTGGTCTCTCAACCCGGAGCCGTTTTTTCTGAAAGCGGATGCGACTCAGTTAAGCCAAGCCATCACCAATCTGATTCAACACACTGCCCAGGCCATAGATCGAAGTGGGGAGATCCTACTCACGGCCAGTCAGACTCGGGACTTTGCCACCATCACCGTCTATGACACCAGCCCCGTGGTGTCACCCCAGGATCGAGAGCATGTGATTGAAGCACTCTCTACCACGAAGGGCCACGGTCCAAGAACAGGTCTCTTGATCTGCCGCCAAATCATTGAGCGCCACGGCGGGGAGATTGAAGATCTCACCGATGAGGGTTGTGGTGCCGCCTTTTGTCTTCGTCTTACTTACGGCGCCGTCCAAGGGCTAGAGAAGTCGACACCTCACAATGAGGAGCTGGTGTTGCAGTCGTCCTCTGGAGGACAGCCCTGGAAAGAAGAAGTCTAAGGGAGCTTAACCAAGGGAGCGTGAACAATGATCCAGCATTCTGAATTGGAAACGAGGAAGGCTTCCGCCGACGAACGGACTCGGCTTTCGCGCCTCTTGATCGTGGAGGACCAGCCGACTGACATGAGCCTCCTTCTGGAAGTTCTTGAAAGGGAAGGGCTTGAAGCCATTGCCTGTACATCCGCCACAGAAGCACTCGCGCATGTGTGCCGAGATGATATCGGCGTGGCAATTGTTGATCTTAGCCTGCCCGATCTCACTGGGACTCGCCTCTTGGAGCAACTTCGCCACAAACGCGAACGGATTCGGGTCATTATCTATACCGGGCAAGCCTCTTATGAATCAGCCAAGGAGGCGGTGAATGTTGGGGCCTTCGCTTATGTAGAGAAAACGAGCGATTGTGGTGAACTGCTCAGGCAGGTACACCGCGCCTTGTGGACCAATTTCGACCGGTACGCGCTGGAGTTGGAATTTGCTATTTATGAAAGAAATCAGGCACAGAAAGCCCTTGAGCGTGCACGCGAAGAAATGGAGTTGCGTATTCTGGAGCGCACCACGGAACTTGATCAAGCCAACCTTGCGTTGAAGAAAGAGATTGAGGACCGCAAAGCGACCGAGAGGGCGCTGCGGGAGAGTGAAACGCGACTTGATTTGGCCGTGCGAGGGACACACGACGGGTTGTGGAACTTTACCTGTCTACCTACCGAAGCATGGGATTCTCCCGCTACTCCGGTGTGGTGGTCCCCCCGACTTAAGGCCATGCTCGGGTTTAAGGAGGAGGAGTTCCCGAACGCGTTAGAAAGTTTGGCGTCGCGTCTGCACCCAGAGGACAGGGACCGTTTCTTTTCTGCCTTGACGGCCCATATCCAGCGAAAGGTGCCGTATGACGAGGAACTTCGACTCTGCACGAAGGAGGGGGAGTTTCGATGGTACAGGGCACGGGGGCAAGCCGTCTCGGATGACGCGGGAAATGCCCTCTGCATAGCGGGATCCCTCCAAGAGATCACGGACCGGAAGCAGATTGAGGAGACTCTCCGCGACCGAGAACAGCAGCTTCTCCAGGCTCTGGAGCACCAGGAAGCCATCAGCCAGGACCTGCATGATGGTGTCCTACAGTCTTGTTATGCTCTCGGGCTTGGACTGGAGTCCAGTACACGGCTGGTCATGGAAAACCCCGCAGCGGCGGTGGAGTCCATACATGACGCCATCGCCCAGATCAATTCGCTGATGCGGGATATCCGTCAGTTCATTACTGGCTTGGATGTGTCTATCAGTCACCCCGGGGACTTTAACTTTACTGTTCAGAAGGTCATTTCGAAGCTTTCTCATACCCAACCGGTGCAGTTCAGACTTTCCATCGGAGGGGCAGCGGCTCAACACCTCACACGCAAAGAATCCATGCATCTGACCTATATCGTGCAAGAAGCCCTTTCCAATAGCTTACGCCATGGCGACGCAAAAACCGGCAGCATTTCCCTCGGAATGAAGGGGAAGAGCATTTGTCTCGAGATCCGTGATGATGGGAGTGGGTTCAACCAGAGGCAGGCGATCGGACGAGGGCACGGCCTCAAGAATATGGCTGCCCGCGCCAGAAAAATAGGTGGGTACTTCTCCCTCCATTCCCGCCAAGGGCATGGGACTCGTATTGTTGTAAGGCTCGAGCGGTGATTCGACATGCCCTCCCTTCGCCCACATCCCACGACCCTCCTTCTCGTGGACGACCACGAAGTGGTCCTGCTAGGCCTGAGGACGGTTCTTTCTAGGGAGTCCGGGGTACGGATTGTCGGAGAGGCTACGACTGCGAAGGACGCCGTGGCCAAAGCATGCAAACTTAAACCCGACGTCGTGCTTCTCGATGTTCGAATTCCAGACCACGAGGGAATTGGTATCTGTACGAAAATTCTTGAGGGCTCTCCAGGAACGCGGGTTCTATTTCTGACCTCCTATGCGGATGAGGAAACGGTGATGGCAGCTATTCTCGCAGGGGCTCAAGGGTATCTCCTCAAGGAAATTGGTGCTGAAGCCCTCATTCGATCCATCAAGGCCGTCGCGAGCGGCCAATCAATCCTGGATCCCGCAATCACCAAGCAAGCCCTCGAATGGATGAAGACTCTCGCCTCGCCATCCAGCAAAGGCAGGCTCGAATCCCTTTCCCCCCAAGAAATGGCCGTTCTTGCGTTGGTTGCCGAAGGAAAAACGAACAAAGAAATCGCGGCCTCCCTCGAGTTGAGCGACAAGACCGTAAAGAATTACCTCGCCAATATATTCCAGAAACTCCACATCTCTCGTCGGGCACAGGCAGCTGTGTTTTTCGCCAAACGGCGCTCGGAGTAGAGCCGTTCGGCCCTTGAAGAGTAGGGCCAAGAATTCATCTGTCCTTTGCCCTTATCGCCCTACCCGTTGTGCGAAATTCATTCTATGACTATGCGCTGAATTTGTTTGCATCGTTATAGACCAACAATTCTGAACACGCACAATTACAAGACGCTTTCATACAACAAGGCGAGACGCGTGGTCCGAGGTTTTCAGACTCGCCGCCGATGCCATTGACTCAGAGATGTCCGAGATGTTCAGGGGAGTAGATATCCGAGTATGCCCGAGAAAGCCCCTTGGTGCTCCTTGACCTGGACGTATGGAATCCAGGGTTTCTGGAGGACACTGACAAGGATCCTGAAAGTAAGTCGGGACAGCGCGAGTGACTCCCAGCGTGTTCGGAACCACTAACTCCTTCAACCCAGGAATCGGCACCAATGGCTTCAGTGTTGGTTGTAGATGATGAAGATCAGGTCCGTGGGCTCATCCGCACCACCCTGGAACAGGCAGGCTATGCAGTCAAAGAGGGGCGAACTGGGAAGGAGGCCCTGACCCAATACCGGAGCGGACCCACAGACCTGGTCATTATGGACATTCTCATGCCGGACAAAGATGGACTGGAAAGTATTATGGAGTTACGCCGCGAATTCCCCGATGCAAGAATCATTGCGATTACGGGAGGGAGCGACAAAACCGGTCTAATGGATTTCCTGCATGTTGCCAAGATGCTGGGAGCTCGCCAGACGCTCCACAAACCCTTCGAACTGAAAGACCTCCTCCAGGCCGCAGAAAAAGAGCTTAAGAATTGAAGCCGATCGCACACAGGTTTGTGGGCTTCTTGTGTGAATCAAATTCCCGCTCGGCACCCACAGATATCGGCTTCTTGGCCTGGGCAGATCAAGCATGGGTTGTGGTAAACGGAGCGCACCCTGCACAGATGGCCCTTCCGCCCCATGGCGACGCTATGTTTGTCCCCCTGACGCCGCAGATCGTTGACCTGTGCCCTCCCTTGTTAGTTTCCACTTCCTGTCCCATCGTTGCCCCCTGGCGGCAGGGTGGCGATCCAGACACGGCATATCCTAGGCCGTCACCAAGCTCCCCCAGCGTCGTTTCGGTCGTACTGAAACCGATTTAGGGCTGACTCTATTCCGGAGCACCATTTCGTCTATCATCTCGCCACAGTTCACGCACCGCCAGGCTTGACAGGTTAGGTCGCCAGACTCAAGGAGATCGATCAGATGTTCTCGTGCCATCCATCCTCCACATCGCTGACAAGTCATAGAGGCTATCCTTTCTCTAGGAAACCTAGACCAAACACGGTTCCTAGTCACAAGCAATCGCCCACTCGTTCATAGTTGCCCTACGAGTCAATAACGACTTGCTGGTCACTTTACTCCTCACCGCGCCTCCTGTCAACTTTTTTCTTCCGATGCCTGCCCGAAACACGATAGTTTACGTGCTGTACAGGGAATACCCATGGAAGCCTTAAGCGTTCACACCGTCCTTGGACTCATCGGATTAATTATCCTTATTGGTCTCGCCGGTGAGCTGTTTCTAAAAAAAACCGGCGTGCCCAGCGTCTTGTTTCTGATTGGGCTGGGGGTCATGTTGGGGCCGGTCGGAGAGTTGGCTGACCCGCAGAGCGTCAAAGCCGTGGCACCGTACTTCGGAACTTTGGCCCTGCTCATCATCCTGTTCGATGGCGGTTTAAATTTGCACATCACCAAAGTCCTGCGGGAAACTCCACTGGCCCTTCTGGTGACCTGTACCGTTTTTTCTTTATCGGTTCTGGCCACGGCCACCTTTTACGTCGGGATTCTTCAAGGAACATGGCTCCACGGGTTTCTACTCGGGGCCATCGTCAGTGGCACCGCCGCATCCATTGTCATTCCCGTCATACAGCAACTGAAATCACTCCCAGGCTCCGTCAAGGTTTTGGTCAGCCTCGAGTCAGCCCTGGTAAATGTCCTGGTCATTGTGGTGGCTCTGGCCTTCATGGAAATGCTGAATGAGCAGAACGAACAACCCCAGATGATCGGCCGTCTCATGGAGGCCTTCGTCTACGCACTGCTTCTCGCTTCCGCGGCAGGAGCGCTGTGGGCACGGTTGCTTGCTTGGCTAAAAGGACAGCCCCTTTCCTACATGCTTACCCTGGCTGCGATCCTGGTCCTCTACGATCTCGCTGAACTTACTGGCGCGAATGGTGCAGTCACCATTTTGTTGTTCGGTTTGATGCTTGGCAACATGCAAAGCCTTGTCCAGGGTCTCGTGGGACCCGTCCGTCGTGCCCTCGGATACGAACTAGACCAAGCTCAATTTGCTCTCGATGTATTCTTGAAACGGCTCAACGAAGAACTCTCCTTTTTAGTGAGAACATTTTTTTACGTGTTGCTTGGACTCATCCTGGATTTCTCTGCTCTCACCGTGGCAGTGGTCGCATCCGGGATGATGTTGTTCCTTCTCGGCCTGGGCGTACGTGCTCTCGTAATCGAGGTGGTGGGGCGGGTCTGGTGTAAATGGAGTGGATCTGAAAAACGGGTAATGACCGCCATGTTGCCGCGTGGTCTGGCGACAGCCGTCATGGCCTTCTTGCCGGCCAATGCCGGCATCCCTCATACGGACTTTTTCCCCATGTACGCGGTGACGGTCATCGTCCTTTCAGTGCTCTATATGACGGTGGTCCTCGCTATCGAACGCCGGCGTGCACCGGTTATCATGGCTCCTATGCCTTCCTCCAATCCTTCTGAAATTTTATGAAGCCTTAACCTCTCCACCGGAAGGTCTCCCGATTTGACTGTTATCAATACCATCACGCTGCTTGTTTGCTTATCGGCAGTGTTCAGTTATCTCAATCACCGGTTTTTGAAACTTCCAATGGCAATCGGGCTGATGGCCCTCTCACTGGGACTGTCACTCCTGTTGATCGTATTGGGGGCCCTCGGCTTCAAGATAGAGGCGGAGGTTATTGCGTTCATCAAGACAATCGACTTTTACGAGACCTTGATGCACGGCATGCTAAGTTTTCTTCTCTTTGCAGGAGCCCTTCACTTCAACGTTCACGACCTGCTCGATCAAAAATGGTTTATTGGGACCCTCGCCTCAGTGGGCGTTCTCGTTTCCACGATCATTGTAGGTGTTCTTTCATACTACGTGTTCAACTGGCTTGGGGTAGATCTGCCCCTCCTGTACTGCTTCCTATTTGGTGCCCTGATCTCACCCACAGACCCGATCGCCGTCTTGGGCATTCTCAGATCAGCCGGGGTACCCAAACCCTTGGAGATCAAAATTACAGGTGAATCCCTGTTCAACGATGGTGTGGGTGTCGTTGTGTTCGTTGTACTTCTCGGTGTCGCTAATCACGGGCTCGTCAGTCCCGGGAGCATTGGACTCCTGTTTCTCCAAGAAGCTGTCGGGGGCGCAATCATCGGTCTCGCCTTAGGACTTGTCGGTTATCACATGCTGAAATCGGTTGATAATTACCAGGTGGAAGTTCTACTGACGCTGTCCCTTGTGATGGGAGGATATACCTTGGCCCAAGGCCTTCACACATCTGGCCCTATTGCCGTCGTTGTCGCGGGCCTCGTGGTTGGGAGCTATGCGCGACATTTTGCAATGTCCAAAACCTCCCGCGAGTATCTCGACACCTTTTGGCAACTAGTTGATGAGCTGCTGAACGCAATCCTGTTTGTGTTGATCGGCCTGGAGATCCTGACCCTGAGTGTTCAGGGTCATTACCTCCTCGCGGGTCTCCTGGCTATCCCGATCGTGCTGCTCGCACGGTTCTTGAGCGTCGGGCTGCCAGTCAAGTTGTTCAGCTACAGACAAGATTTTACTAGGAAAGCAACCACCATCATGACCTGGAGCGGCCTTCGCGGGGGGATCTCTGTCGCCATGGCTCTTTCTCTGCCAGCCGGGTCAGGGCGTGATGCCATTCTGACCATCACCTATACGGTCGTGGTGTTCTCCATTCTGGTCCAAGGCCTCACGATTGGAAAACTGGTTCAGTCCGCGACGCGCAATACGATGCTCTCACATGACGCTTGACAGCACCACGTGGGGCATCGAAGAACCTCACAGTGGGTTGAGGTGCTCGGGATGCCCCTTGATTGACGTGGCCTTCAGACAGGAAACCGACCCGACCTGTACCGGTAGAATGGTCAAACAGACGTGAGCAGGTTGAGTATGGCCCGATTCCACCCGGCCGGGCCCACACCCGAAGCCTTGATCACATGGGGGAGAAGAAGAGATGGATCGTAGGAACTATCCGGCCTCTGGACCACGATCGGACGATCCACGAGGGTCAGCATCGCCAAGTCATTCGGACTGTCTCCAGCTGCCACGGTGATGAGTCTGTGACCCGTTTTCTCCGCTTGGCGGCGGTAACACTCCAGGAGTTGCCCAGTGGCCCGCCCTTTATCGATATCCCCTGTTAAGTGAAAAAATCGTCCGCCCTGAATGAAGCGAAGTCCGCGCGCTTCAACCTCCCGTTTCACGGTTTCTACGACCGCCTCGTCTCCTTCGATCACAAACGGCTCATCGTGCTCGCGCTGCTTGGCGAGCAAGGCTTCCTGCCGGTTGAGCCCGGTGCGCTCGGCAACCTCTTCCGCGGACATGTCCCCGAAGCCTCTCAAAATGTGCCCAACAGACTGCTCGATTTCCTTTAGGGCCGTGCGGAGGATGACATAGGACGTCCCCCCCTCAATCACTTGATACGGACCACGGAGTTGCGACCCTTCCACGGGAAAATCAAACAAGCCCTTCGGGATATGGAGGCCGCCCCCGTTTTCGACGATAAAAGGATGATGGTTGTCGAGGCTAAAACGGATGGGTTCGATCTCCGCCCTCGTCTTGCTGGAGACCAACACCAATGGGATCTCACGTTCTCGCAAGGCCTTCAAGGCCTCAGTGGCAGCCTCGAATGTATACGTAGATGGGTCGAGGAGGGTTCCGTCCAAATCTGTCAGAACGACGATGTCTTCCACGAAGGCTCCCTGGAACCTGACATGCGTCTGGAATCGCGTAGGCCACCTTACTCAAACCAAAAGGTTATTGCAATGGGAGTGAGAAACCCGCGGCTTGGAACAGTCAGTGCAGTGGATTGACATCGCTCACAGGAAGTCCCACACTGCACGCGAAGGAACAAACTGCCAAGCTCTTACTGAGATCTATCGAGATGTGGATGACCAGGCTCAATGCAGTACTCGGCAGTATCGTGGTGACAGTCGGCTTCTGGTTGATGTGGGGGGAACTCCCGCCCCTCGTGACCACAGTGCTGGCCTTAGGCATCGCCTCTCTCCTCAGCTGGTTGGGGACCACAGTCGCAACCGTCTGGGCGTGGACCACGCTTTTATTAGGCGTGGAAAGCCTGGCCTGGCCAGTCACAACAATGGTTCGCATTCGGATGGAAACGGCTGAGCCAAGCGATCAACAGATGGGAGATATGCTGACCTCGGTCTTGTTCGGGCTCTTTTCCGCGATATTCTGGATGACCTTCTCCTATGGGATTTTCAAGTTGACGCGGCGGGGAGAGGCAGAAGGCCAAGCCTCAGCGACCCCATCTCGTGAGGTTGACGCAGGCGGGAGGGCGGGAAGGAAAAAACGAAAAAGACGATAATCGCTATCCGATTTCTACGGGATCTACATCGACCTCGAACCTCAGACTCCGCCACTGCGTTTCCTTTTCCAACATCTCAAGGGTCTTTCTGACCCTGTTCCTTGCCGCATCAGGGTGCCTCGATTTCACGAGGAGTTGCCATCGGTGGCGTGCTCGCACCTGGGTCACGCTCGCCGGAATGGGTCCAAGAACCGTGACGTGGTGCAGCTCAGAGTCAGGGCACGGTGCATGTCCTTCATTCTCCTGAGAAAGCGGGTCAACAGAGGGCTCGGAACTCGGTCCATCAGCACCTTTTAACAGCATGCCCCAGTGATCGGCCGCTTCCTGTACGCGACTCATATCCGTACCGGAGACTCGAAGGCTCACGAGGGTGCTAAATGGCGGATAGGCCAAGGACTGACGAAACACCGCTTCTTGGTCAAGGAAGAGACGTGGATCTTGATGAATGACCGCTGCCAGCGCGTGGTGGGTGGGCAGATAGGTCTGGAGAATCACCCTTCCACCTGCTGAACCAGGTTTTGCCAATTCAACGACGTTCATCAGCATATGGTAGGTTCGCTCCGCAGCTCGAAAGTCCGGTAGATGGAGACCAGCATCAGCGTATGGTATCCCAACTAAGCCAACCTGGGGAAGTGGAACTCCCCGAAACAGCATTTGGGTCCCGATCAGGATATCCACCTCTCCCGCCCAAGCTGCGCGACGGATCCGGTCCGCTTGAGTCGCCACCCGCGACGAATCTCGATCCAACCGCGCGATTCGGGCACGGGGAAAGAGCCGACGAATCTCTTCCTCTAACCATTCGGTGCCAAACCCGACCGGCTCTAAGCCAGCGGCGAAACAGGAAGGACAATTCTCGGGAAGCGGAAGGACACCTCCACAATAGTGGCAATTCAACTTTTGGGTTCGGCGATAATACGTGAGGCTCACCGTGCACTGTGGACAGCGGGGTGTTGCCCCACAGTCTCGACAGACAAGCAATGGGGCGAATCCCTTGCGGTTGTGATAGAGAATCACTCCGGTTTGCGCACGAAGCGCTTCCTCCACGCCCTCCAGCATCCGTCCTGAAAAAAGCGTTCCGTAAGGAGCCTCTCGCAGATCCAAGGCCTCAACTCCCGGAGGGTCCATCGACTGGTGGGTGAGAGTCGTCGCATCCGAGGCTGTTTCCAGACTCATACGCGTCTCGAGTGAGGGATGATTTGAGCCCAAGACCAACACGGCGCGAGCCAACTCGGCACGCTTCCAAGCAACCTCTCGTGCATGATAGCGCGGAGACTGTTCCTCCTTGAGCGAGACTTCCTCTTCAGCATCGACCCCGATCAGGCCAAGGGACGGCAGGGGAGCGAAGACAGCTGAGCGGGTGCCGATGACAACATCCACGAGGCCGTGTCGGATTCGGCCCCAGGCTTGGGTTCGTGCTGCGGGTGAGAGCCGACTATGGAGAAGTTCCACTCGGGAACCCCAGCGAGAACGTGCGTAGCTGGTCAACAGAGCAGCCCGATGAATCTCGCCAGTTATGAATAGAACCCTTCTATGACGAATCAGTGTTTGTTCAGCGGCGTGCAGGAGATAGGCGACCCGTGAAGCGGCAGGCGCTCTAAACAGGATCGCAGAAAACTGTGTGGCCTCCAGAGTGGCTTGCACGCGCGCTTGCCATTCGGAAGGCATGGGAGAGAGTGCCGTTGGGTCCCACTCTAACCCGTTCGGAATGTCATGACGGTCCCCAGCCTGCCGGTCACGGGAATTGCGTGTACGACCGTCTGGTCTTGAGGGGAACTTCGTCGAGGCGGACTCCCAATGTTCAGTGATCCATTGCTTGGCCCTCAGTTGACCAAGCGCTCGGGTAATGGAACCGTGAAGAGTTCGTCGGAGGGTGGGTAAGGACAAACCTTGAGGTCGGTCAGCAAGCCGCGCCAGGAGGGCTCTGGGTGCCGGGGCCAACCGCGTGTGTTCCAACAGAGCTTGCTGGCCAGCCTTCGTGATGCGATAGGAACCCGAACACCTCGCTGGACGAGCCGGAGAAGAAATCAATCGAAGACATTGTCCTAAAGGAGCGAGGTAATAGTCGGAAACAAAGTGAGCCAGGGCGAGGAGATCATTCGGAAATACCTCCTCGGTCGTCTCCTCAGCGAGCGACAGGATCTCTCGTAAGCCCTTACCTTCCTCGCGTTTTCGCTCGAGCCAACGAGGGAGACCGCTCTTCAAGGAAACAACCAGTCCCTGTAAGGTGCGAGTTCCAAAGGGAACCCATACCTGGCTCCCCACCTTGAGGCTACATTGGAGGTGCGGCGGAATACGATACGTAAAGGAACGCGCTAGACGTCTTGGCAGAACAATGTCCGCGAAAGCAGGATGACCCGAATTCTTTGGAGAGTGCTCTGGCGAGGCTGAAGAGCCAAACATGGGTCATTCTAGCAACCATTCCCGGCGGGGACAATCCGTCAATCTTGCTCCCTACCCACGGATGCCGCGCCTGACATCTTCGCCAGCGAACGACACACCTCGATACCCGAGGGGCGCTTGAAACCGGAATGTCTTGGTGTCTGCCGCGAGCAGGAACTTAATTGTCGGGGAGGGAACCCATCGACTGATCGACGGGCTGGCTGGTAAGAGACTCTACTTCAGGAACACCTTCCGATGAGGGGTCAATCAATTCCGAGAGGACCGCTTCGACGTTGGCCTCGGGGGGAGGCAGGGAGGATCCCTCCGGGGCATCAGGGACCGCGGGTGATGTCGGTAGTCCTCCTACATCCTGCTTACCGTTGAGTTCTCGAGGGTCAGAAGTCATGTCCCCAGGCTGAACGGGATATAACACAATTTCGACCCGTCGGTTTTTTTGACGTCCTTCCTCGGTCGCGTTCGTCGCAATCGGTTGCGTGGCCGCGTATCCGACTGTAGAGAGGTTGGCGGCATCGATGCCGCCTGCCTGAACAAGATACCGGACGACTGTCGTTGCACGGGCTTTGGATAACTCCCAGTTGGTGGGGAAAGTTTTCATCAGTGTGGGGCCTATCTCAACATTGTCCGTGTGCCCCTCTATGCGTATGTGCCTGTCCGTCACACCCTTGAGGATCTCGCTGACCCGATTAAGAATTTTCATTCCCTCCGGCTTGACCTCGGCTTCGCCAGAATCAAATTCGAGATGATCGACCAGCCCCTCCAGAATAATTTTTTGCTTGTCCCCGTCCTGCACTAAGGCGACGCGAGGACTGTCAGACCCCTGAGAAGAGAGGCTTGCCGGTTGCCCTGCCTTCTCGTCTTGATCCTCCAATGTCTCTTTCCGACTGGCAAATTCTGGCGCGGCCTTCTTGAAAATGAAACGGTCCCCGCGAAGATGAGGGAACATCGACTTGGTAATAAGGGCCGAACTTGTTCGCTCGTGAACGCCAAGGACCTTCAACTCGCCGATGACTCGCCTTGGAAGCCCTTCACTTTCCCTGAATACCTCGAGGCGATCCCCGCTGCGGAGCCCCTCCGCTTCTCCCCAATCGATATACACCACATTCCTTTGGGCGATCAGGCTCTGCGAAGGAGGGATGGCGACAATCATGCCCTCCCCATCGACGACGGCGGTCCCCATTCTGGCTTCCGAAATCGGTGGGGGGACGAAGGCCATGACAGGGTCTCCCGGGTAGATTGACCCATAGGATTGGACGATTTTCACCGTGGCCGGATTGCGCCCAGATTCCATGACCTCCACCACGCCGACGATGTGGAAGAGGTTGCCTAGGAATTCTCCATTCGCTGGGTGAAACACCTCCTGGATCCGCCGGTATAGGGAAAACAGGCTACCCACGGACACCTGTTCTGGCTCGCTAAAATTGACATAGATGACATCTCCTCGTCCCAGGAGACGTCGATTGCCGGTCGTTTGGTTGTCGCCGGTCACGTTACTGACCGCACCATCTCTCGAGAGGGACTCAAAAATCCCTCCCGTAGCATAGATCAAGGCATCTTCGCCAAACGAGACACGCTCTAACCCCCGTGAGGCCGAGGCGAAATCTGGCACGGTGGAAAGAACTCCAACAACCATCGCGATCGTCAGCGCCATTCTGTGTATAGTGGTCATCGTGTTCATGGGTTGTATCTTCTCGGAATTAAGGAAGGTAATGAAATGAACATAGCAAATCATAGACCATTGTCAAGGAAGACCCTAAATCGCCCACAAGGTTTGACAGGCGGTTTCTTCGGGTGCTAAGGTTCACCGTGGAACCCACGTAGCACTGAAACCTGGGTGGACAACGTTCCAGCCATGCAATCTATCCCGGTCGCTGTCTTTGCCGGTCTCCTCAACATTACAATTATAGCGCCTTCCGTAGAAGCCTTCCCTGCCCGGATAGACGCTGGAAGGGCAGCGGCAAACCCGCTCACCTGGGGGCCTATGCCAGTCTCCCTGCCACTCCTGATCACCTCCTCCTCGAAGCCGATACCGGACGAACCGTCCGAATATGATCCTCGCGAGGTAAAGGCGTACTATGATTGGAGAAATGATTTATTTTTCAGAGAGTTCGATTTAGGAGGGACGGGCAGGATCGACTTCATGACGGCCAGACGAACCTACAGGGTTTGGCTGAATGACTTCGGGAATCCTGTTGTCCTTACCATGGCGAACCCACTGTTTTACTGGGTAGACCTTGATGGCAATGGGGCATTTGAATCACACCGAGGCGAGATGTGGTCAGATCCGGAAGAGGATGGGCTGAACGGCAACGAAACGCCTTATGATAGCCCGACTTCTGGGAGCTCCGGTCCTCCGAAGAACCCGACACGTTGCTAGAGGACCTGGTAGGAGACGCCCCAGAGGGAAGAATCACGAACCCATTATCTCTTTATCCATGACTGCTTCAAGGAAAACTCCTAACAAAGGCTCTGAAAGCGGCTCCTCCCCAAGGCGTCGGATTGACACGCAAATCCACCGCCGCAAGAAAATCAAAGCGGTCCCGCCTTTGGAAACCGAGTGGGAAACTGAGTCTGGAGACCTTCCGACGCAATTGCGAATGCCCCCCGAGAACATGAAAAAATAGGCCCCCAAGGTCTTCGACCACCGTCGTGGCAAGCCTAAACCACCACTGAAAGCAAAGCAGGGAGTCTCTGCGTTCCAGGAACCCGGTTACGATTCGACTGGGTATGCTAAACCCTCCAAATCAAATGAAAAACTAGGACTTTTGGTCTGGTCAGTTAGGTCCTTTGTGCGCTTGATTTACGACCTACCATCTGCCTAGGATGAGTGCTGGCAAACGTCTTTGGGATCTATGCGGAGAGTCCTGCTGTGACTGGAACAGAGCTGGCCTGGGAATATTTGTCCCAATATTCCGCAGTGTTGTTATTTATCGTCATTGCCGCGCTGTTTGGCGCCGGGACCCTCCTACTCAGCTATGTGGTTCAACCTCGGTTCCCGGAGGCAGAAAAGCTCAGCACCTATGAGTGTGGGAGTGAGCCATTTTCCGATGCGCGTATGCCCTTCCCGGTCCGGTATTACATTTTTGCCATGATGTTCGTGATCTTCGATATTGAAGTGATCTTTCTCTACCCCTGGGCGGTGGCCTTCAAGGATATTGGCATCATCGGCCTTGTGGAAATGATGATCTTCATCGGTCTGTTTGTCCTGGCCTATGTGTACGCCTGGCGAAAAGGCGCCTTGGAATGGGATTAAGCGAGCTGGAAACCTACACGTAAACCGTGAGACAGTCGTTACCGTTCACGTGTCGCGAATAATGAATCAAGAGAATACATCATGGGATTAATCCAACTAGGCCGGCGCGAAAAGGACGGCGAGCTGGACGTCATCACCACGACCTTGGAAAAGGCCGTGAACTGGGCCCGAAAAGGGTCACTCTGGCCGATGACCTTTGGCCTGGCGTGCTGCGCAATTGAAATGATCGCGGCCGTATCCTCACGTTATGACATGGATCGCTACGGGGCGGGCGTGTTCAGGGCTTCCCCACGTCAGTCAGACCTGATGATTGTGGCGGGTACAGTCTGTCGTCGGATGGCACCTGTGATCAGGAAGATTTATGACCAGATGCCAGAGCCGAAGTATGTGATTGCCATGGGATCTTGTGCCACATCTGGGAACATCTACGACAGCTACAGCGTGGTCCAGGGAGTCGATCGCTTCGTGCCAGTCGACATCTATGTCCCAGGATGCCCTCCCACACCCGAAGCGTTGTTTGACGGTGTCCTCAAACTGCAGGAGCGGATCATGCAGAAGCGGGTATTCCTTCGCCAACCGAAAGAAGTCAGAGTCTGACTCCTCATGCACCCCCTCGCCGAAGGCATACGACTAGAGTTCCCGGAAGATTTCGTCAAGGCTGTTGAGTGGCGAGGCGATGTAGCCGTCTCGGTTCGGCGAGGGGCTCTCCATGAAGTGGGAAAATTCCTTCGTCAAAACCCTGATATGGACTTCGACTACATCGTCCATGTCAGTTCAGTTGATTGGCCCGACGATGAAGAGCGTTTCGAAGTGGTCTACGAATTCTATTCCATTAGAAAACGTCACCGGATCCGATTAAAAACGCGGGTGCCCGAGTCAGAGTGCGAGGTATCGTCCCTGTCCGACCTCTGGAAAGGGGCTGAGTTCATGGAGCGCGAAGTGTTCGACATGATGGGAATCCGATTCAGAAATCATCCGGATCTCCGTCGGATCCTCATGCCGGACGATTATGATGAAGGGTACCCCCTCAGGAAGGATTTTCCGCTCCGCGGAAAAGGCTGGCGTGACACCTTCGAGTTTCTCAACGAGGCGAGCAACTGATCGTTCAACGCAGGTAATGTGAAGGTCGGATGACAATTATGGATCGCCCGCAACCTTTCGAAGACCAACGTACCACTGTCTACAAAGTCGATCCGGAGCACCCGGAAAGCGAAACGTTGCCGATTCTCAGGACGGAAGAACTCCTCCTGAATCTGGGGCCCCAACACCCAAGCACGCACGGTGTGCTCAAGATCATCTTAGAGCTCGAGGGGGAGCGAATCGTGAAGTCGACCCCTGTTCTGGGATTTCTTCATCGTGGCGTAGAGAAGTTGGCGGAAGAGGGGACCTATCACCAGTTTATTCCGCACACCGACCGATTGGATTACGTCTGCGCGATGTACAACAATTTCGCCTATTGCCGAGCGGTCGAAAAACTCATGAACATCACGGTGCCGGAACGTGCCGAATATCTCAGGACGATCGTGGCTGAAGTACAGCGGATTATTGGCCATCAATTCTGGCTTGGCACCCAGGCCTTGGACATTGGGGCCATGACCGTGTTCTTCTACACCTTCCGAGACCGAGAGATCTTGCTGGATTGGTTCGACGAGCTGTGCGGGGCTCGACTGACCACCAGTTGGTATCGAATCGGCGGGGTGGAGCGGGACTTTACCCCTTCCCTGTTCTCAAAGCTTCGACAGTTCATCGAGTATCTTCCCGCCAAGATCGACGAATACCAGGTGTTCCTTGAGAAAAACCGTATCTGGCTGGCGCGAACGAAGGGGGTCGCCGTGATCTCGGCTGAAGATGCTTTGAGCTTTGGGCTCAGCGGCCCCACCTTGCGTGGCTCTGGCGTGGATTACGACCTTCGGAAATACGATTCGTACGGTGCCTACCCAAAGTGTGAGTTTAGTGTGCCGGTCGGCAAAAACGGGGACACCTACGATCGGTATTGGATTCGAATCTTGGAAATGTATGAAAGCGTCAAGATCATTCGGCAATGCCTGGATCAGATCCCAGAAGAGGGCCCGATTATGGCGCAAGTCCCCAGCGTGACTTTACCCCCGAAGGACAGAGTCTTCACCAATCTGGA
>JBFJQA010000016.1:0-27761 GCA_041616875.1 Nitrospiraceae bacterium
GAGGCGGGCAAAAAGATCCCGCGTTCGGCTTCGCTTTAGGAAGTGCTGCTGATCCGGGGCCTTTTGATAACTGTATCCTGGGGAGATCATCATTCCTTCAACACCCAGCTGCATCATCTCATCAAAGAAGGTGCGTACCCGAGCGGGATCGATATCATCGAACAAGGTCGTGTTGGTGGTGACCCGGAACCCTCTCTCGAGTGCCCCTCTAATGGCTTTCACCGCCACATCATACACCCCGTCTCGACACACGGCATTGTCATGGTCCTCGCGAAGCCCGTCCATGTGGATGCTGAAGGTCAGGTATTTTGAAGGCCTATAGTCATCCAGCTTGCGCTCGAGCAAAATGGCGTTGGTGCACACATAGACATATTTTTTACGCTCAACCAGACCGCGGACAATGTCCGGCATTTCCGGATGGATGAGGGGCTCGCCTCCAGGAATACTCACAATGGGGGCCTCACACTCTTCTGCCGCAGCCCAGCATTGCTCAGGAGTCAACCGCTTATCCAGGATATGTTCTGGATACTGAATTTTCCCACAGCCCGCACAGGCGAGGTTGCACCGAAACAGGGGCTCCAACATGAGCACGAGGGGGTACCGCTTTACCCGTTTCATTTTCTGAGTCAGGACATACTTGGAGACGGTGTACATTTGCGAAACTGGGACGGCCATTCTTTACTCCTTTACCAATTGATGCGTCGAGTCTGCTGGGGACAACTTTCAGTCAAAACTCGTAGTTCTTTCAGTACTTAGGAGGGGAATTCTAACACCAGAGATTTCCACGGTCAATTCAGATGAACAATTGAATGCCGCAAATAAACGGCGTCCCACTCATTTTCCTTCATTTTCCTCTGTCCTTAGCTCTTCGGAGACCACCCCTCCTTCGTTCCACTGTGGTGCTCCGCTGAATATCAGAGACGGTTCAGGAATCGCATCTGACCAGGAGGCACAATTTCCGAGCTATCAGAGAGGGGAGGGAGGCAGCCTGAGAGCCAGTTGAAAGTCAAAAAGGCAATATTGGAGGCGCCGGGCGGGTTCGAACCGCCGCATCGCAGTTTTGCAGACTGCTCCCTTAGCCACTTGGGTACGGCGCCTTGGAGAGGCATTATAGCGGCCCTCTGTCCTTAACTCAACGGACTGAAGACCAGACGTTCTTTGCGTCGGCACGTTACATTGCAACTATGAGTGGTGCCGAACCTCGAGGGAAAAGACCCCGAGGTGGGAAGTCAGGGAGGGGCAGACACTTAGGAGATTACCGGAATTCCCCTTTTAGGAAGAGACGGTTTGTCATCAGAGGTGGGAAAGGTGACGAGGGACTCGTCAGGCGGCTGCACACCAGGTGGCTCCTGCGTGTCACGATGTTCACCCTCGGCCTCTTTTTCCTTGGCCATCATTTCCACTTCCTCAAGCAAGCGGTCCATGAGTTGGTCCATGGGAACTTTGTGAACGAGTTTTCCCTTTTTGAAGAGGATGCCGGCGCCCTGCCCTCCAGCAATCCCTATGTCCGCTTCTTTACCCTCGCCGATACCGTTTACCACACACCCTAAGACCGATACGGTCAGTGGGACTTTGATATGGCCCAGTTTCTTCTCCAATTCGTTGGCCAACTTGACGACATCGATTTCGACGCGCCCGCAGGTCGGACAGGCAATGACATTCACCCCTCGATGACGGAGTTCGAGAGACTTCAGGATCTCAAACCCCACGCGGACTTCTTCGACTGGGTCGGCCGCAAGTGAAACTCGCAGAGTGTCTCCTATGCCCTGAGACAAGAGCCATCCGAGTCCAATGGCCGATTTCACCGCGCCAGTCTGAGCGGTGCCGGCTTCAGTAATTCCGATATGCAGGGGATAATCTGATTGATGGGAGAAGAGCCAGTAGGCGTCAATGGCCATACGGACATCGGATGCCTTCAAGGAGACTTTCATGTTGGTAAAACCAATGTCTTCGAGCGCATGGACCGCATTCAAGGCAGATTCCGCCAAGGCCTCGGCATTGGGATAGCCATATTTATCCAAAAGATGACGTTCAAGCGATCCCCCATTGACTCCGATACGCAGAGGAATTCCTCTGTCGCTCACGGCCTTGACGACTTCTTCTACCTTCCACCAAGGCCCGATGTTCCCCGGGTTAATCCGAACACAGTCAACAGATTCGGCAGCCTTCAGGGCTAAGCGATGATCAAAATGGATGTCGGCAATGAGCGGGATATGGATGCGTGACTTGATCTTGGGAAGGGCTTCGGCCGACTCCATATCGGGGACGGCGACTCGGACGATTTCGCAACCCGCCTCCTCGAGTTGATGAATTTGGTCGATATTCCCTTCGATATCCCGGGCACTAGGAATGGTCATGGATTGGACAGAGATCGGGGCATCCCCCCCGATCTTGACCTTTCCTACCTTGACTTGCTTCGTTTTACGACGCGTAATGAACATGGTTGAGGAGAGCCCAAATCGCGGAGTAGTATACTCCCATCGCTGCGCTAACTTCCCTGCTCATCTCCATCAGACTTCCTTCCCAGGCTTTGAGGCAGAACGACCTGAAGCTCCTCGCCTTCCTCCTGGGACGATCGGAAAGAATCACCGTTGGATGAAAGTTCGCCTCCACCGAGTGGTGAGGATACCTTGGCAAATAACCCCTTGGCGGCTTGATAAATCCCTTCGGCAGTCAAGCCATACTTTTCCCGGAGCAAGTCTTGGGGACCTTGTTCAATATACCAATCGGGCAAGCCCAAGATTTTCAATGGAGGCACCGGCAGTCCTTGCTCCGAGAGTGATTCCAGTACCCCCGATCCAAAGCCACCCATCCGTGCCCCCTCCTCGACGGTGATGAGGCAGCGAACCCGTTTGGACAGTTCGCCAATCAATTCCATATCCAAGGGCTTTACAAATCGCGCATTCACCACCGCGGCCGAAATACCCTCTTGCTCGAGACGTGCCGCTGCCTGGACCGCTTCCCAGACTGTGACCCCAATAGCCACAATTCCCACGTCCGTCCCTTCACGCAACCATTCGCCCTTGCCGATGGGGAGTGGGTTCGGTTCGGGATCCATGTTGACGCCCAGGCTTGTGCCCCTCGGGTAACGAACCGAAGTGGGACCATCATAACTCAGACAGGTTGCGATCATGTGCTGCAGTTCATTTTCATCCTTGGGAGCCATCACGATCATATTGGGAACATGTCGCAGATAGGCAAAGTCAAAGGCGCCATGGTGGGTAGTCCCATCCTCCGCCACCAACCCCCCACGATCGATGCAGAATGTCACCGGAAGGTTCTGGGTGGCCACATCATGTACTACCTGATCGTAGGCGCGTTGGAGGAACGTCGAATACATCGCCACAACGGGTCGCATCCCCTGTGCCGCAAGGCCGCCGGCGAAGGTGACCGCGTGCTGCTCGGCAATACCCACATCGTAGAGGCGGTCGGGAAATTCCTTTTCAAATGCGTTCAGGCCGGTCCCTTCACCCATCGCCGCCGTAATCGCCACGATACGCCTGTCCTTTTTTGCCAGCCTGACCAAGGTATTGATCGCCTGAGCGGTGTATGAGGGACGGGACGCCTTTTTTGCCGGTTCCCCCGATTCTCGTACGAAGGGTGGGCAGGCGTGGAACCACACAGGGTTCTTCATGGCAGGCTCATAGCCCAGACCCTTTTTGGTGATCACATGAAGAAGGACAGGCCCCCTCAGCTTGAGCACACTCTCCAGGGTCGGCAAGAGCTGGTCGAATTCATGACCATCGATTGGCCCAACGTACTGGAACCCGAGTTCCTCAAAGAGGATCCCCGGAAGGACCAGCCCCTTGGCGAGTTCCTCCGCCCGACGAGCCATCTTCATGACCGGCTCACCGATATGCGGAATGGACTGAAGGAACTGCCCGGTTTCCTCGCGGACCCAACTGTAGAACTCTCCGGTGAAGGCCCGGCTGAGATAGGACGAAATCGCGCCGACGTTCTTGGAAATAGACATCTGATTGTCGTTCAAGATCACAAGGAAATCTTTGTTCGTCCCGCCAGCATGGTGCAAGCCCTCCAGGGTCATCCCCGCAGTTAAGGCGCCGTCTCCCACAACGCAGATGACCTTATGGTTTTCCCCTCGTTGGTCACGTGCCTCCACCATCCCAAAGGCCGCTGACACTCCCGTGCCCGCATGTCCGGCGTTGAAGGTATCGTATACACTCTCCTCTCTCTTACAGAATCCGCTTAATCCACCGTATTGTCTCAGGGTGTGGAATTGTTCCCGACGCCCCGTCAGCAACTTGTGGGCGTATGCTTGATTGCTGGTATCCCAGACGATCTTATCCTTCGGTGTATCCAGGAGGTAGTGCAGTGCCGTCGTCAATTCCACCAGCCCAAGGTTGGAGGCCAAGTGGCCGCCGACATGTGAAACGACCGATATAATCTGCTCACGGATTTCTTGACACAGCCCAGGCAACTGGTCTCGGGATATCCGTTTCACGTCCGAGGGGCTGTGAACGGTCTTCAGCAACGACATAGGTCTCATCTCCCGTTGGATTGATGCTTGAATGCCTGCCGGAGAGGTGGGCCCCCGGCAACAGGAATTTCCCAGATGGGGACCGGGAAACAGAATCCAAGTAGGAACTGAGTTTCCCATAGACCCCTAACGTTGTCAAGGTTGTCAAGCAGTTAGGCATTCTGACGAACGAACAGCCTTGTCTCTGCTCAAGAGCCAAAATGAAAGGTCACCAGGGTTGAGAGGGTGAAATCCGCCGCACTACCGGTAATGAAATCAACGTTTTCGACCCCGTAGACTTGCCAGAGGAGGTCCTGTCGCAGCTCATAGCTGAATCCTGCGACCAGTTCGGTCACGCCTTGGTCCAAGAGGTTGATGCCAGTTCCTGCGTACGGCGTTGAATAGTAGTCGAATTGAAGGCCCAGAGAGAGGCGGGGTGTCCACAAGTACTCAGCGCCAACGATGCTAGAGAAAAACGGATCCAGACTCAGTCCAGAGACCTCTCCCGTTGGAAAGACCCCATTGATATTGACGTGGAAGATCCATCGAGTTGCGAGCTTTTTCTCAAGCGCGAGCCCCAGCCCAACATCAGGATGGCCGCTACTCAATACTTCATCTTCATCGCCTGTCGGAAGCTTGACCCCTAACCGTAAAGAGAGTGCGGGCACGACTGAGCCTTGGTCGAGGATCTGATACTTGCTGATCAGGGTGATATCACCCAACCCGAAAGCCCCTTCAGTTCCCGAAAAGAGTGTGTTTTCACCTTTGGTGACATGGAAGACATAGTCCACATCTTTGAGCGCCTCTCGAGCAGGTGCGATTCCCGTCGTTGCCCGTTCAGCGAAGGTGATCAGTCCCTCCATAAATCCTTGGTAACGATACAGCACCGGAATCTCGACGCCGACCTCGAGCCCTTGTGTCAACCCGTAGCGGAGAAAGACCCCTGTTCTGAGCGTCTCCGCCTTCACCTGCGCACCTACTTCCTCTGACTGTTCAAGGAATATACTGGCAGTATTGGCCAGCTCTATTCGTACATCCAAGTTATGTCTCGGGGTCACCGTCGCACGATCCCCGAACATGCCGAGAAACAAGAGTTGGAAAGGCTGAAAGTTCCTGACCGGGTATGGACCAAACCCATCCACCCCAGCCTGGGCCTCCGAGAGGGGGCATCCTAACAGGAAGATGAGAAGGACTAGGGCACAAAGCGTTCCGTTTCCGACATGAAGCACCCCACCAGGAACACTCCTGTCCAGGTTAGAACGGGTAATCGAGTCCGGCAAACACCGCTCCTCCCTCATCACTGTAGCCGTAATCGACCCGTCCAACCACGTTGGGTCGGACGATCCCACGAAATCCGATCCCCGGGGTGACTTCAATGTCCCTAAACAGCTGGAGATCTTCGAAGGTATTGAAGACTCGCCCCACATCCACGAAGGGTGCTATTTCAAAATCTGCATCAACATTAAAAAGCCGAGCCCTCAGTATGTGCAGCCGCTGCTCCGCATTGAACGACACCAATTGCTTGTCGATGAATCGATCCTCACCATACCCACGTAAGTTGTTCTGCCCCCCTAGAGAACTCAGTTCGTAAAATGGCACGTCCTCGCCGAAGGTCGCCTGCAGGTCGCCCCGCACGACTAGGATGGCCCGCTTCGACTCACTGGGGAAGAGCTTTTTCGCTTCTAGCCTGTAGCGGAAATACAGGGGATCGGGTTTGTTCTGAAAATTGTAATTGAGCTCAGCATAGGCTATCACCTGGCTGCCATCGCTTGGCGTGACCAAACTATCTCGGCTATCGTAAAAAAATGTCACACGATGACCAAGGATGGTCGCACCATCGCCCCCGGGCACGTTCGGAAACTCTCTGAGGGTAAATGGGAGGTCGGTCTCAGGAGCACCGGGCTGGACCTCGACCTCTCGCACTCGCTGACTCAAGGCAATCTGCGTGACTTCGTTGAAATGCAAGCCGAACTGCCAGTACCCACCCAACTCGGCACCAGTGTAGTTCGTTTCATCGTCCTCAGTACTGCCCTGTCCGAACCCGTAGAACCGCTTGGTGGCATTCTTAAACCACCCTCCCCCCACCTTCAGCGAGAAGCGCCCTTGGCCAAAGGCTGGATCGATGTAGTCCAGCGTCAATCTTCGCTCTATGACCTCCGTGTAGGATCCTACGAAACGCAACGCCTGCCCCCTGCTGCCGTACCGGAAAACATTCACGGTCCCACGGGCCCCAAGAAAGGAGTTTACGACAAACAGGGGAGCAATAATGTAACGAAGCTCACCATCGGGATCCGTCACGAGCGCTGGCACAATCAGGCCAATATCGTTCCCGTCGTTCTTCGAGGACGAAATGGCAGGGATCGGAAAATACTCAACCGCCGCCCATGCCGGAAGGGGACAACACAAGAAGATCAGGATGAGGGGAAAAAGGAGGAGAACAGAAGTCAAGCGGAGCCACATCCACCGCATGCTGCTCCGGCTTGTCACGGACCCGCAGGCTTATTAACCTTTTCCTTCAATTTTATGACCAACTCTTCGTAGGAGGAGGACCGAATGACTTTGCTGAACTGACCGCGGTAGTTTCGCACTAGACTTACTCCGTCGACCACCACATCATACACACGCCACTCGCTAGACGATTTCAGCAAGCGATAATTCAACGGGATTTCCGCTTTGCCGGAGATGACCAGCGTCTTCACCTCTGCATAGTCCTCTTTTCTTCGTTCATTAATATATTCAATTTGCTCCCCGGTGTACCCTTCTATTTTATCCACGTAGGAACGGGCTAGGAGCGCTGTAAACAATTGAACAAACTCCTGTTGTTCGGAGCCCTGGCGTTTCTTCCATTCCGCTCCCAAGGCTCGTTTCGCCATTTCTGCATAATCGAATCTGTTGCCGATCACCTCTTCCAGCCGATGTCGTCGTTCTTTCGCTCGCTCCGGCCGTTTAAGGTCTTCATCCTCAAGAAGGGCGATCACCTCCGTAATCGTACTCTTCATGGCTTCCGTCGCAGTGGCGGTTTCGACTCCAAGGGCGAGGCTAGGGATGAGCGCGGCTCCCATGACGAAGCCTGTAGCCACCACGCTGGCGAAGGCCCAAGCAGAGAGCCCTTCGCGACAGCCGCGCGAGTCTCCTCCACACCGTCCGCCTACCGTTCTATTCCCTACCATGTCTCACTTCCTTTCTTGATTACCTCGCAACACCCTTGGATCAATGGCCTGTCTCTCGTCTGGGGAAGGATGTCACTTGACCTGTCCATGGATAAATTGGCCGATAAGCTCTTCTAGGTCGACCCCGGACTCCGTGTCGCGAATCGTACCTCCCGGTGAAAGAGGCTCTCCGCCGCCGCCTGGAGAGAGGGCGACAAATTTGTCCCCGATAATTCCGCGGGACCGGATGGACGCGATCGAATCACTGAAGAGCGGGACTTCCTCCTGAATGGTCAAGGCCACCAAGGCGAGATCGTCAGTCAGCGAAATGGCTCTGACCCGCCCCACTTGCACCCCGGCAATTTCGACATTCGCACCCGGCTTTAAGCCCGATGCGGAGGTAAATTCAGCATAGACTTCATACCCCTGCCCACCGATGATCTCGAGCTTCCCTAATTTGATGGACAGGTACCCCAGGCACACAATTCCCACGAGCACGAAGGACCCGACAATCAACTCCAACTTGGTTTTCCCCATGTTCAGTTCCCGGGCTGCATCGCAGCTGAGCCGCCCACCGAAATAAACTCCTGAATGTTCGGATCGGGCAGACGCTGGAATTCTGCCGAGGGCGCCATCGCCGCAATCATGCCATCTTTCAGCATGGCGACCCAATCAGAAATCGCGAAGATCTCAGGGATTTCATGGCTCACCATGACCGCCGTAAATCCAAAGATTCGGTGCATCTCCAGAATTAAATCATGAATGCTTTTGGCCAGGAGAGGGTCCAAGCCCGTTGTCGGTTCATCAAACAAGACAATCTCCGGCTCCATGACCAAGGCCCGAGCCAACCCGGCTCGTTTTTTCATGCCCCCACTTAACTCGGCGGGGAACTTATACCCCATGTCCTCGAGGCCCACCTGCTCGAGTTTCTCCTTGACGCGCTTGACCACCTGTCCCTCTGGCAGCCCCAGCCTTTCTCTCAGTGGAAAGGCGACATTCTCAAACACCGTCAGCGAATCGAAGAGCGCAGCCCCCTGGAACAGCATCGCAAACCGCTTCCGAACTTCATTCAGATCCTTGGGCCGTAGCCGGGAGATCTCCACGCTATCGACCCAGACCTCTCCGCGGTCTGGATGCAAAAGCCCAATCATGTGCTTCAGCAGGACGCTCTTCCCTTCCCCACTCGGACCGATGACCGTCGTGAGTTTTCCAGCGGGAATCGTGAGATTCACGCCTCGCAGCACCTGCTGATTGCCGAACGCCTTCTCGACAGCGATAAGCTTTATCATCTCGGAACAGAGGGTTTGGACCGGTGCCTGCGCCACGGTACGCATTCAAGCCGAATGAGAGTGTTCTTCATAGGAGTAGGATGGAACGCCTCTTGGCTCTTTTCACAAGAGCACCGAGGTCAGAAAATAGTCCCAAACCAGAATCAACACGGAGGATAGGACCACCGCTTCCGTCGTGGCTGCTCCCAGCCCTTCCGCACTCATTTTTGTGTGATACCCCTTGTAACAGCAGATCCAACACACGATCAAGCCAAAACTGATAGACTTCAGGATGCCTCCGTAGACATCCTCCCATTCTACAGACGATTCGATCGAACTCCAATACGACCCAGGATTGACGCCTAACAATTCCACGCCGACCAGGTACCCACCGTAGATCCCGACGATATCGAACATCGCCACCAACAAGGGCACGCCGATCAATCCGGCCACAAGCTTGGGCGCAATCAAGTACTGAAGTGGGTTGACAGCCATCGTGTCGAGAGCATCAATCTGCTCGGTAATGCGCATTATTCCGATCTCCGCCGTCATGGCCGACCCGGCTCGAGCCGTGACCATCAGTGAGGCGAGTACCGGGCCCAGCTCGCGGATCATGCTGAGCGCCACGGCCGACCCCAGAAGTCCTTCTGATGAGAACCGTCGAAGCGTGTAATATCCTTGAAGCGCCAGAACCATTCCCGTGAAGGCCGCGGTCAGCACGACCACGAATGTCGACTTGAACCCAATGAAGTGGAGTTGCTTGAGGATCTGAAAGAGCCGGAGGGGGGGACGAAAGAGCCAGCCAATAGAGGACAGGAGAAAGAGGAGCATCCGCCCCATTTCCTGAATGACAAAGAGGGTGCCTCGTCCAGTTAGTGCGACCAGGTCGATCAGCACCCCACCACCACACCCCTTTCGGATCTACGCTGCCAGGCCGCCGGAAAGTGTTCAAAAAATGTCGTCAATCGGCTCGCGGCCAAGTTGGTCTGTTTCCGGAGACGATACAGGTCGCCCAACATAGCCGGGCTGGCCAGCACAGCCAGGGCGGCACGCAATCGTGTTCCACGATCCATGAACAGATTAAAGTCCATCGGAAAGCTTTCATCTACGAGATCCGAAGCGGTTCTGGCGACAAGAAAAGGAACCCCTCGCGCGTTGGCGATCGCACCGATGGCCGAACTCTCCATATCGAGGGCAATAGCACCAGTCGCGGAATTGATTGCCATCTTCTCCCGCGCAGTACACACGACATGAGGGCTCGTTATGAAGTGGCCTTTCTGCGCGCGCAAGCCCGCCCCCTGTGCAAGGTCATAGGCCAATTGCGTAAACGTCTCCGCACAGGAGACGAACTCGGGCGCATCACCCGAAGAAGGGTCCGACGGGTAGAAGGTCACCGTCGTCCCGATCAACAGGTCACCAATCCGGGAGGGAATAAGGGCACAGGCAAACCCTGTCGAGACGGCAAGATCAAACGATTCAGTTGAAAAGGCCTCCCGCATGACGAGAGCCGCCTGGTCTTGACCCACGCCAGTCTGGAAAACCCAGGCTCGCCAGGAATCACTCTGGGCCACAAGACAATGCCTCCCCGCGAGGCGTTGTTCAGCTTTCCCGCGGAATGCTCGACGCACGGCATTGAACTCCCAGCGCGTCGCCGTAAAGATTCCGATGTGTTTCAATTGCGCTCCCACCCGTTGAGGCGGGGATTGGATTCCCCGGGCGGCAAGGCCGGCAGTCAGGTGTCCAACCGAAATTGACCGGTCTCGATGGCAATGCGACGCAATTCGTCAGCCCTCATTTGCCCGTGAGTTCTGATGTTGCGATACATGGCGAGGGCCCAGAGCGGGAAATACTGGCAGTACCAATGGTAGCGAAGATAGAACACGCGAGGAAACCCGGTTCCCGTATGTCGGTGTTCCGCCCAGGAGCCATCCTTACGCTGCTGCCGAAGGAGGTACTGCACCCCACGCACCACACTCAGCGACTCGGAGAGCCCCGCGGAGAGTAAACCCATGAGAGCCCATGCGGTTTGAGAAGGCGTGCTCTCCCCTTGGCCGGCCAAGGACGGATCTGCGTAGGATATACAGGACTCTCCCCACCCTCCGTCCGAATTCTGGACCGACTCCAGCCAGCTCACCGCCTTCTGAACATAGGGGGCCGACACATCCTCTCCAATCGCCCTCAATCCGGCCAGCACAGACCAGGTGCCGTAAATATAGTTCACCCCCCATCGGCCATACCAGCTCCCATTCTTTTCCTGCTCACCTTTGAGATACTCTATGGCCCGGCTGGCTGCAGGATGGCGCCGGTCATACCCCAGGGCCCCCAACATCTCCAAACAACGCCCTGCTAGATCGGCGGTGCTGGGATCGAGCAAGGCCCGGTGATCTGCAAACGGGATTAGATTGAACACCTCACGGTTGTTATCTTTGTCGTAGGCGCCCCACCCGCCATCGGACCCTTGCATCGCCATCACCCACTTGTAGCCTCGGGCCATCGACTGGTGCACATCCGATTCTTTCGGCATTCGGACCTTGGCCAAGGCCATGAGCACGACGGCGCTGTCATCGACATCCGGATACATCTCGTTCTCGAACTGAAAATACCATCCGCCCACCTCAGCCTTGGGTGAGGACATGCTCCAATCGCCAATCGAGCGTGTTTGCCGAGCGAGGAACCACGAGGCTGCCTTCTGTAAGGCCGGATGATCCTGTGGTAACCCAGCTTCGATCAGGGCATTCACGAGGAGGGACGTATCCCAGATAGGAGAGAAGCAGGGTTGGAGGTGCATCGTACCAGCCAAGGCCGGATCTCCATCCGACGAATCGTACACCTCAAGCGCTTCAATCTCGCGGAGCGCCTTGGTCACCAGCGGATGGTCGGCGTCGTAGCCCAAGGATCGTAAAGCGAAGATGGAATTGGCCATTGCCGGATAGATAGCGCCCAGTCCTCCGGATCCCTTCATATGGCCCATCATCCATTCCGCGGCCTTCCTCACCCCCGTCTCGCGCAGGGCCGGAATCGCCATCCGATCATAGAGCTTGAGAAGCCGGTCCAAGGTGATGAAGAAATTTCTCCACGAGAACCACACTGGATCTTTCTTGAAGGGCGGCACTTCAGAAAAGCGGGTCTCTTTTCGGGGCTTGACGTAGAGCTCATCGATCCCTTGCTCCGTCGAGATCCGGCAGACCGGCCGATAGGCAAACACAATAAACAACGGTATCAGAACCGCCCTCGACCAATAGGAAATCGCGTAGACGCTGAAATAAAAACGCTTGGGAATCAGCATGATCTCGGGCGGCATGCTCGGCACCCCCCGCCAATCATACTGACCGAAGAGGGCCAGGGCGATTTTGGTGAACACGTTGGCGGCCGTGACCCCCCCTTTGGACAGAATAGCTTCACGCGCTTTCGTCATGAAGGGCTCATCCGCGGAGACCCCCACCAATTTCAACGCGAAGTACGCCTTCACCGAGGCGCTGATTTCGGAAGGACCTCCGGAATAAATCGGCCAGCCTCCATCTTCGAGCTGGGTGGATTGGAGATAGCCAACAGCCTTCCGCTCTCGCTCCATATCCACACGGTCCAGGAAACGCCTGAGCATGAGATATTCGGACGTCAGGGTCGTGTCCGCTTCGAGTTCAGCCACCCAAAATCCTTCGCTGGAATCTTGCCTCGCAAGAAACCAGGCCTGACTTCGTCGCAGGGCTTCATCGATAGCTTCGGACTGCCCCACAGTGGATCCGGTCTGACGACGTGGGGCAGATTCGGGGGACGTGAGGGGTGAAGGGTTGTGGGAAACAAGACGCAACGAAGGGGAAGCGTGAACTCTCCTTGGGATCTTCAATCGACCCGGCATCGAAGCCAGCAAGCCTCCGGATAGACGAGTAAGCAGATTCTTAATGAGTTTCATACCTTCTTGGGAATCAATGGCTTACGTGAGAAGAAACGGGGGCAGGAAACACCACTAACACGACAGGAAACGGTTACGACCCCGCGACAATGCCATTTCGCCTATGGCCTTATAACAAACCGAACTGACCCTGTCAAGGAATCGGCCTCATCACGAACCGGCTTAACGCGGGCTCCCTCTTCGACCCGTTTTGTTGACGAACCAAGACCGAACCATCAGGCCGGCTGCAGATCAGCCAGCCTGATGGAAAGCAGTTTGGAAACACCGGGTTCTTCCATGGTCACGCCGAAGAGGGAATCCGCGACGCTCATGGTGCTCTTGTTGTGGGTAATTACGATGAACTGGGCGCTAACCGACAACTCGCGCAAGACTCCGGCGAAACGACCGATGTTCTCCTCATCGAGCGGAGCATCAATCTCGTCCAGAATGCAAAACGGCGTCGGCCGGATGAGAAAACTCGCAAAGATAAGGGCCATGGCGGTCAGCGTCTTTTCGCCCCCGGACAACATGGTGATCGTCTTCAGCCGCTTCCCAGGCGGTTGGGCGACAATATCCACCCCAGGTTCGTCATCCGATTCCCCGCTCGGCTGAGCCCCCTCGGCGTGATCAGGAACCACTTCGGTGAGGATCAGCTCTGCGCGCCCTCCAGGGAAAAACCTGCAGAACACCTCTCCGAACTGCTGTTGCAGTTCATTGAAGGTATCCAGAAACATTTGCTTGGTTGTTCGATTGATTCGCTGAATAATTTCTTTCAGGGATTTGATCGAGCTCGACAAATCTTCTTCCTGAGTCGTCAAAAAGCGGTATCGTTCCTCCAGGGCTTGATGCTCCTCGATGGCAGCCAGATTGATGGGCCCCATCCGTCCGAGTTTCGCACGCAAGGTCTGGAGCTCCTCCTGCAGACCCTTGGTCCGGTCTTCCTCTGGCTGGCCATTGTTCGAATCCGGGTCTGCAGCCCGCTCTTGAGGCTGCTGCTCCAGTGCCTGGGTGAGCGAAAGTTGGTACGTGCCTGCAAGCGTTTGCTCCAGTGTCGAGAGGTGGGCATTGACCTCGGCCCGGCGTACCTCGACCGAGAGCCGAGCCTCTCGGCAGGCGACGAGCTTCCGGCGGACGTCATCCACGCTGTCCTCCAACTCTCGTGAAAGCTCTTGATGTCCCGCTTGGTCTTCTTGGGCGGCAACGTAGGCTCCCCGAATGCTGTCGGCTCGCTGCCCGGCCTCACGAGCAAGGGTTTCATGTCGCTCCCGTTCTGTCTCGCAGTGCTGGCAGGCTGAGACGAGGCCCTGGGCCTGCTCTTCCAGAGAGGTGACACGGAGGCCTTGCTCCCCCTCCTCCTTGAGGAGCCTGACCAAGTCGGCGCCGTCATGTTCGCGCTTGGCCCGGAGCCCGGCGAGCGCTAATCGAGCTTCTGTGAGCTGGGCCTGCAGTGCAAGGCTCTTCTGTTCAATCGCTCCGAGGGTACCCGACAGTTCCTCTAGCCCTGCCTCCACAATTGATTTCGCCTGCTTCAAATCGGCGAGTTGCCCATCCCCGTTCTGTAGTTCCCCGTCAAGCCGAACTCGTTCGTCCTCCGCCTGTTGCCGCTCGATCTTGGCGACGTCCACCCGTTGCCGTAATTCGCCGAGGCGGTGCGTGAACGCTTCTTCGTCCCTTCCGAGCGTCAAGAGCTCCAATTCCCGAGCCCGAATCTCGTCATCAAGACTTTGAAGAGCCGCCCGGCTCGTCTCCGATTCGTGGTCATGCTGATTCCGCCTCTGTCTGGCTTCTTGAACCACTTGCTCCAGATTCAGCCTATGGGTTTTCAGGCGTTGAACTTCCTGCCGCCGAAGGAGAAGGCCCCCCGAAGACTCAACTTCTCCGCCAGTCATCACGCCCGCCGCGTCCAGCATTTCGCCAGCCAGGGTGACGAATGTCGCCCCCTTGGGTCCAGAACCTTCCTCTCCCTGCCAGAGACGAATAGCTACCTCAAGGGATTCAACAATCAGCACACCCTCGAATAGGCAAGCGAGCACATCCCGGGATTCCCGTTGCGTAGAGACAAGGTCCACGGCCCAGCCTACTACACCCGATCCGCCAGCAGTCCATGGGCTGCCCTGCTCTTCGCTGGCACGACCTGACCATCGGGGCTGCAACGGGATAAAGGAGCCTCGTCCCAATTCCTTTTGCTTGAGATACTCAATCGCCTCTCGGCCCCGGGAGGGATTCTCCACCAACCAGGCGCGCCCTCGTTCCCCAAGAACAGCTTCGATGGCACGCTCCAGTCCTGGTGGGACCACCAACCATTCGGCAATCGAATCGTGTATGCCTTCGCAGGCTCGGAGAGAGGTCGAATCCTCTTCACCGGTGCGGCCAAATCCCATCTCATGTCGGATCACGCTTTCCAAGGCACCTAATCTTGAATCAACGACAGCCAGTTCTTCCTGCCGACGCCCAACCTCCTCGGCCGCCTCTCGTACATGCGCCTCACATTGTTGCGCCTCTTGCGCCTTCCCCTCACGTCCCCTTTGGAGAGTGCGCAAGCTCTCTTCCGAATCTACCCGTGCCTGGACGGCGGTCTCATGCTGCCGCGCGACATCCCCAATCTGCGATTCAAGTTCCGTCTCATCGGCGCCAAGCCGCTGAATCCGATCGAGGAGCATGGCGCGGCGAGCTTGCAATTGCCGCAAGTGATTCTCCTGGTTCGTGACTCGGACCGTGCTGTCCAAGATCTCTCGGCGGGCTTCCTGTTCCTGCGCCATCACGCTGTTGCGCCGTTCCGTGAGTGATTGGGCGCCTCGTTCCAGTTCCGACAAACGAAGCTCTGCGCCATTCACCTCGACCTCAGTCTTGGAAATCCCCTCACGCAGGCTTGCGATCGTTTCCGCCACTTTTTTCCGATCCAGATTCAGCCGCATGATGTCCTCTGATATCTGCTCCTGTTGCTTGCGATACAGTTCCAGACGATTCCTCTCCACCTCAGTGGCAGTCAACGCTTGGGTCTGTCGCTGCTCAGCCTGCATGAGCTCTTCCCTTGTGCTGGAGAGGAGCTGCTCCCCGGCCCGCAGTTTCAGTCGGATTTCCTCCAATTGGCCCGTCAAACGGGCCTGCTCGGCAGTCTGAGCCGACTCCCTATTTTCCAAATCAACGACCTCGGCGTCCACCTGGGTCTGTTTGGCACACAAGCCGCGGGCCTCCCGTAGAAGGAGGCGAATCTCCAACACCTTGACCTCTTCCTGAATCCTCTGGTAACTGCGTGCCTGCCGAGCTTGCCGCTCGAGTGAGTTCAGCTGGCGTCGAACCTCCGTGACAATATCCCGTACACGGAGCAAGTTCTGACTGGTGGCTTCAACCTTCCGCAGGGCCTCGGCCTTCTGCTTTTTGTAACGGACGATTCCGGCGGTCTCCTCGATGAGTTCCCGGCGATCTCGAGGCGACGCATTCAGAATTTGATCGATACGCCCTTGTTCGATAACCGTATGCCCTTTAATCCCTGCCCGTGTGTCCAGGAGGATGCCGCGAATATCTTTGAGACGACACGGCGTCTTGTTGATGAGGTATTCGCTATCACCATTGCGATAGAGCCGCCGGGTAATCATGATTTCCTGATATTGATCCAAGGCCGTCGGCAAACCCTGAACCCCTGAAAGCTTGGCTTGGTCGACGTTGTCAAGAATCAGAGACACCTCTGTCATGCCTAACGGCTTTCGGCTTTCTGTTCCGTTAAAAATCACATCTTCCATTCGTTCACTTCGAAGGGTCTTCGTACTTTGCTCGCCCAGCACCCAAAGAATCGCGTCGACGACGTTGCTCTTGCCGGTTCCATTGGGCCCCACGACCGCCGTCACGCCGATCGGAAACTGTATCTTTGCCTCTGCAAAGGACTTAAAGCCCGTCAGTTCCAATGACTTCAGGTTCATGTATGGTTCCTCCGAAAAGGTCTTTCAGGTGGACAGGCTGGTATCTCCTTGGGCAAATGCGCGCCTTGTACCATAGGGATTTCGAAAAATCAAAAGAAAATACTGTATGGAGGGGTAGCGACTTTATCCGACCCCAATAGCTAGGGGCTTCGTGTCAGACATGGAAAGTGGAAGGGCCTACTGGGATCGCAACCTCTAATTGTTTACGATCGCGACAGGGACTGCACCGTTACGAGCTCCTTCGGGAGCAGGAATTCGACGTCCTCTTCGATCACGGTCAACTCCTCGACCTGACTGGGGCCAAACTGTTTGAGGAAGTCCACGACCTCCGCCACAAGAACCTCGGGTGCGGAAGCCCCTGCGGTCACCCCCACGGCCTTGGCATTCTTCACCCAATCTGGATTGATGTCCTCGGAGGAATCGATGAGATAGGAATAGATTCCACAGTGCTCTCCCAATTCTCGTAAGCGGTTGGAGTTGGAACTGTTCGGAGAGCCAATCACGAGCATCACGTCCACAAACTTGGCCAATTCCTTGACCGCATTCTGGCGATTTTGCGTCGCATAACAAATATCTTCTTGATGTGGCCCCTTAATTCCGGGGAATCGGCGGTTCAGCGCAGCGACAATGTCGCGGCATTCATCCACACTCAAGGTAGTCTGGGTCACATAGGAAAGATGCTCGGGGTTGTCTACCTCCAACCTGTCGACATCTTCTACCGAGGAAACCAAGTGAAATTTGTCAGGCACCTGCCCCAACGTCCCGATCACTTCCGGATGGCCGGCATGACCAATCAAAATCAATTCATAGTCTTGGGCATAATCTCGGTTCACTTCCTTATGAACCTTGATCACGAGCGGACAGGTTGCATCCATGACCTTGAGGCCACGGCGATTGGCCTCCTGCCAGACCTCCTTGGCCACCCCGTGGGCGCTGAAAATCACAATGGAGCCATCGGGCACCTCGCTGAGTTCTTCCACGAACACTGCGCCCTTCTGCCGAAGGGAATTGACCACATGCCGGCTATGCACAATTTCGTGGCGGACGTAGATCGGGGCGCCGTAGGCCTTTAGGGACAACTCGACGATTTCAATTGCCCGGTCCACACCGGCACAGAATCCTCTTGGATTAGCCAAATAGATTTTCATAGCTCAAGATTCCCCAATCTGGTCAAACTCAAAACGCGATTGGCCCTACTCAGGAGCGTTACCAAACTTACGGCATATTGTCCCCGTCGTCAACCATATTTCCCCGACCCGGCCACGCCAGGACAGCGGGCAGGGAGAACCGGCTCCGCATCATTGGTCTCTTTACAACCCTCGACCTATCGGCAGGACACCAGGATACAATGGAGCGATGGGATCAGCGGAAGCCATCAATCGTCGCGGTGCTGTTGTACACCATGAACAGAAACAGTATAAAGTGCGCTAGTCGGTCACAGGCCGAAGATCATTCGAACACAGGCGGCTTGGCTTTTTCCAGTCAGGGAGAAGGGGACTTGCAAGATGACGCGAAGCGCTCAACCAGCCAACATTGAGATCGCCAGGCAAGCGACGCTCCACCCAATTGCGGAGGTAGCCAAAGAAAAGCTGGGCATTCCCGAGCACCAGTTGGAGCTATATGGACGCTACAAGGCCAAAATTCCTTTATCTTGCCTCCAGTCGATGAAACAAGAGAAGCGAGAGAAGAAGGGGAAACTGATCCTCGTCACGGCGATCACACCGACAACCGCTGGCGAGGGGAAGACAACGACCTCCATAGGTTTGGCCGATGCCCTCAACAAAATGGGGAAGAACTCCATTGTGACCCTTCGTGAGCCAAGCTTGGGCCCCTGTTTCGGCATTAAGGGAGGGGCCTGTGGGGGGGGCTACGCCCAGGTGGTCCCGATGGAAGACATCAACCTCCATTTCACAGGCGATTTCCACGCGATCACCTCAGCGCACAACTTATTAGCCGCGATGGTAGACAATCACCTGTATTGGGGGCATAAGCCTCGGCTCGATGGACGGCGTATCACCTGGCGACGCGTGATGGATATGAACGACCGGTCCCTCCGCTCTCTTGTTATTGGGTTGGGGGGTGTGACAAATGGGTTTCCGAGGGAATCTCGATTCGATATTACGGCCGCCTCTGAGGTCATGGCAATTTTGTGCCTCGCCCCTGATCTTCGTGATCTCCAGCGCAGGCTAGGCAACATGGAGGTTGGAAGCACAGCTGATCAAGCGCTGGTCCATGCGAAGGACCTGGGGGCAGAAGGAGCCATGACCACCTTGTTACGCGAGGCAATCAACCCCAATCTTGTGCAAACCCTCGAACACACTCCCGCCCTGATCCACGGCGGGCCATTTGGAAACATCGCCCACGGGTGCAATTCCGTGGTCGCAACACAGGCGGCATTACAGTTGGCCGATTATGTGGTCACCGAAGCCGGCTTCGGAGCCGATCTGGGAGCAGAAAAATTTTTCAACATCAAATGTCGAAAGGCAGGGCTGTCCCCAGCTTGTGCCGTGGTGGTGGCCACCATTAGGGCTTTAAAGCTTCACGGCGGAGCCGATTCCAAGCAGCTGGATCACGAAGACGCGGAGGCCGTGTGCCGCGGTGTGCCTAACCTTCTGCGACATCTAGAAAATGTGCGGAAGTTCGGGGTGCCGACTGTTGTGGCCCTCAATCGATTCACCACAGACACAGATGCCGAAACGACCCAGGTGCAGAAAGCCTGCGCCGATTTGGGAGTGAACGTCATCTTAGCCGACCATTGGGCGAGGGGTGGAGAGGGAGCGATCGCGCTTGCCGAAGAAGTGGTCAGGGTGATCGACACGACCCCAACAACGTTTCAGTTCCTCTATCCCAACCGCCTTTCCCTGGCAGAAAAGGTTCGAACGATTGCCCGGGAAATTTATCGTGCGGATCGTGTGGAAATCCCAGGACGCCTCCAGGACCGATTCATAGAACTGGAGAACGCGGGATATGGACACCTCCCCATTTGCGTCGCGAAAACGCAGTACAGCTTCTCAACTGATCCGAGCAAAAAAGGAGCCCCCTCGGGCTTTACAGTCCCCATTCGTGAAATCCGGTTAGCATTGGGGGCCGAATTTATCGTGGTGATCATGGGAGACATCATGTTGATGCCCGGCCTGCCGAAAATCCCGGCCGCCCAAACCATCGGCGTGAATGACCAGGGTGCAATCGTTGGGTTGTTTTAATTCTCGAGAAAAGGACGCCGATCGGTATTCTCTTGCAAGATGGACGGCCAGCCTGACTACTGAACCAGCCGCATGGCATCAAGGTTAAACTTTTTGGGTGAACTGTCGACGCTTGCCCACTGGCCACCTGCCTAAATGGTGATAGCGTCCTTACGAGGTACCCGTCAAAGTTGGGCTAGATCATCCCGACCCCTTTCCTCCCGGCTACCCGGCACTTCCTCTAGGTTCCTACTTTTCTCACTTTCGCTAAAGGCGGGTGGGAGGGCTAACCCGTATTGCGGCCATCCATCGTAGGCTTTCTTGAGTGAGCGGTGAGGGAGCAGAGAAGTGGCCCACCCGTATGCCCACCCGTGTCGACCCAACCCTTGACTGCTCTCCCCTATCCCTTTACGCTACCGGAGAAACGGAATACCAATGGCAAAACACATTCTCGTCATCGAAGACGAAAAAGAAATCCTTCAGCTCGTCAAGCTGTACCTGGAAAAGGAAGCTTTTCGCATTTCTACGGCCACCAACGGGCTGGATGGGCTCAACCAGGCGCGAACGGGACACCCGGATCTCATCATTCTGGACCTGATGTTGCCAGAGTTGGATGGCATCGAAGTATGCAAGCGCATTCGAGCGGACCGGTCAACGGCGAGCATTCCCATCGTCATGCTGACCGCCAAGGCGGAAGAATCGGATCAGGTCATTGGCCTGGAGCTTGGTGCTGATGACTATGTGACGAAGCCCTTCAGCCCAAAAACCCTCGTTGCCCGCGTGAAAGCGCTCCTCCGGCGCTTGAACCGTCAGCAAGAGGCTGGGCCACGTCGATACTCCTACGGGGCCCTGATTATGGACGTGACGCGACATGAGGTCTCTGTTGACGGGCAAGAGATCCCGCTCACGGCCAAGGAATTCGGATTGCTCGAGCATCTGCTGCAGAATCCTGGTCGCGTCATGACCCGCGACGCCCTCCTCAATGCCGTGTGGGGATACGATTATTATGGGACCACGAGGACGGTGGACGTCCATGTCCGGCGTCTGAAACAAAAACTTCCCCTCCTCAACGAGGCAATTGCCTCGGTCAAATCCCTTGGATATAAACTCAAAGAACTCGAGGCGACTACCTGACCCGGGTATCCGATGACCCTATCGGTCCGAACCAAAATTACACTCGGAACGCTCCTGGTCGTGGCGGTCGGACTCTTGATGACCGGCTGGCTTGTTCTTCGCTCGAGCGAGCAACTCGCCCTCGACAGAATTATCGAGGACCTCGAACCACGCGCCCGCTTAGCGAGAATCTCCCTTGAACCGCTTCTGAAAGAGGCCAGCCCTCAGGATTCCCTCGCCCTTCTCCAGGCCAAGGCCTTGGAGCTATCCGTACAGGCCGGCGCGCGCGTGACCATCATCGCTCCAAACGGTGACGTGTATGCCGATAGTGCGACACCGGTCGACGGGGTGGCCAGGTTAGAGAACCACGGTAATCATCCGGAAGTACTCCGGGCCTGGGACACAGGCCGGGGGACCACCATTCGCCTGAGTGAATTGACTGGCCATCGTCTCCTCTACATGGCGCTTCCCATCGCTATGCCAGGCTCCGTGAAACCAGGTGTGATCCGTTTGGCTTTACCCCTAAGTCAGCTGGATGCCCAGATGGCCGACCTGAAGAAAGACCTGGTGCTCACGCTGGGTTTCGCGTCTCTGTGCTCCCTTTTTCTCGGCCTACTCTTAGCGAAGGGGGTCACACGGCCGCTCTCGGAAATGGCCGCTGTCGTCCGCCGCATCACCGACGGCGCCCTCGATCAGCGAATCCAGACGAAGGATCAAGACGAAGTTGGCAGACTTGCTTCGACGTTGAACCAGATGGCGGACCAACTGGAAGCCAGAATCCAGGAGGTCTCCGAAGATCGAGCCCAACTTCGTGCGATGCTCACTGCCATGGTCGAGGGAGTGATGGTGCTTGATGCACGAGGGACAGTCTTGCAGATTAATCCCGCACTCGAACGGATGCTTCTGACCGCCGGTTTGGACCTACGAGGTCGCACACACTGGGAGGTGATCCGCCATCACGAACTCAATGAATTAGCGCGCAAGGTGCTAGAAGAACGACGTAACACCAGTGGAGAAATCGAGCTCGCCCCGAGCGGGCGCACGTTTCAGGTTGAAGCTTCGGTCGCTGGGGGTCAGCGCGAAAACGAGGCTTGCGTCGTGCTTGTTTTTCACGATGTAACGGCCTTACGCCGGCTAGAACAAATCCGGAAAGACTTCGTCGCCAACGTGTCTCACGAACTGCGCACGCCCCTCACTTCCATCCAAGGGTATACCCAGGTACTGAAGGACGGCGCGATCGCGTCACCGGAGCAGGCTGGTGAGTTCTTAGACATTATCTTGCGACAGAGTGAACGATTGAACCTCATTCTCGAAGATCTCTTGCAATTGTCCCATATCGAATATGGCAACGTCGTGTTCAAGCAGGATCCCGTTTCCCTGCGCGCCCTGGCCGAACGGTCGATCGCCGTGGTGAAAACACAGGCCGAAAAAAATGGCCATACACTCACCATTTCGATTCCCGAAGAGGTTTCATCGGTTCTAGGAGATGAGGACCGGCTTGTCCAAGTCCTGACCAACCTGCTCGACAACGCCGTGAAGTATACGCCTCCCCATGGTCATATCGCGGTGACGGCCCGTCTGGCGCCCCGGGGAGGACTCTGCATGGTGGACCTCATGGTCACAGATACCGGCATAGGCATTCCTGAATCGGATCGACCTCGTGTGTTCGAGCGCTTCTACAGAGTAGACAGAGCCCGTTCACGGGAATTGGGCGGGACAGGACTCGGCCTCTCCATCGTGAAACACATTGTGGAAGGCCACAGCGGAGCCGTCTGGGTGGAAGGCAATCGACCGACAGGCAGTTGCTTCGTGGTTCGCTTGCCGGCGACGGCACCTGATACGACATCCTAACATCCGTCGCTAAGAATGCACTCGACCAAGGGTGCGCCGTCCAGAGCGCGGCCCAACGTCCGCACAACTGGGAGGCCCGTTCCCCCCCAGAATGCGTTCGGGGAGAAACGGATCTCCTTTCATCCGTCGACTTCTAGGCCATGCCTCTATTTCCGAGTGTTTACCACCGAAGCAGAGCGGTGGCCCAGGTGAGCCCTCCGCCGAAGGCACCGAGCAGCACGAGATCGCCCGGAACGATGCGACCCTCCCGTACTGCATGATCCAGAGCTATCGGTAAGGAGGCAGAGGAGGCGTTCCCAAATCGCTCGATGACGGAGTACAATTTTTGCGGAGGAATCTGCAGTCGCTTCTGAAGAGCAGCCAGTAGTCGGCCGTTAGCCTGATGAAACACCGTCTGGTTAATGTCCCCCATGTCGAGGCCAAATTCTTTCAGGATATCCTGTAAGGCTGTCGCTAATCGTTTCACTGCGACCCGAAACAGCGGTCCCCCGTTCAAGCGGATGCAGTGTAACTGATCCAAAACCGTTTGGGGGGTAGCCGGTTGTCGTGATCCGCCAGCCGGGAGAGAGATTAAGTCATGTCGGGATCCATCCGCGTACACACGCACTCCTAACAAACCGGATCGGACCGGTTCACGAGCCTCTTCCCCGACGAGCACCACAGCCCCGGCTCCATCGGCAAACAGAATGGCCGTGGACTCATCCTTCAGATCCAGAAATCTAGACTTCACTTCGGCCGCCACCACGAGGCACCGATGAGACAGGCCGCACTGAATCATGGAATCAGCCAAGAATAGCCCGTACAAGAACCCTGAACATGAAGCCGCCAGATCGAAGGAGGCCGAACTCTTGACACCAAGGCGGCGCACCAGATGACAGGCCGTCGACGGGATCACCGTATCAGGTGAGGTGGTAGAAACCAAAACGGCATCAATCGCGGAAGCTGGCAGGCCCGCCGCCTTCAGGGCCTGGTGGGCAGCCTCCTCTGCCAAGATGGAGGGCGTCTGGTCTTCGGTAGCCCAGCACCGGGTCCGAATTCCGGTCCGACGAAAGATGGCTTCTGGGTCGAGGCGCACCCACTGGCTGACCTCATCGTTGCTGATGACTCTGGGCGGCACGCATGAGCCGGTGCCAAGAATCCTACTATGCCGCACAGGCCCTCCTGTTGAGCAGGCGCCTCGCCACGTTGCCTTTCGCCGAGCGGGATTATAAGTGTGGGACCTGGTCAGGTCAATCGTTTCAATTGCAATTTATAGCCGAATTTGCTAGGTTTCGAAATTAGTGCCTAGGCGACTCTGGCGCCGCTTGTCCTTACCGGAGGCCTGTGTGGTGTGACATGAAATTGCGTGTACTCATTTCTGTCTTCGTCCTCACCCTCCCCCTTGGGTGTTCCAGCACTCCTGACGGCTCAGACCCAAAATCGAAGAGTTTGAGTGGTACAGACGAGCAAATTTTCCTTGGGGACACCATTGAAAAAAACTATGACCCCCATGTGATCATGAAGCGGGCTGAAGCCTTTTTTCAAAAGGAAGAGTATCCTGAGGCCATCATTGAATACCAACATTTCCTCGACATGCACCGAGCTCACGTCCTTGCTCCCTATGCCCAATACAAATTAGGTGAAAGCCATTTCAAGATGGCTAAATCTGTTGACCGCGATCCCGAGCCGATCAAGAAAGCCCTGACGACCTTTCAGCAATTGCTGAGGGGCTATCCGGGAAGCAAGCACGAAGATGACGCCCTCTCGAAAATTCGAGAGTGTAAAACATGGTTGGCCGACACTCACCTCTTTGTTGGTCAATTCTATTATCGCCGGGGATCGTATCTGGCCGCAGCCCATCGATTCGAGGAGGTTCTCAAAGAATACTCCAAAATGGACGCAGCCCCTGAGGCCTTGTACTTCCTCGCCCTTTCGTACAAGGGATTGGGCGCCAACGAGTGGGCCCGTGAAAAACTTGTGATGCTGGCGCAACAATATCCTGAGCACCAGCACCGGGCAGCCTCGCAGAAGCTCTTAGCCAAGTTGAACGAAACCCTTCCCCCTCTCCAAGTCGCCCAGCCAATGACGCCGAGCTCCAACGGGCCTCTTCCTGTCGGGCCTGCCCTCGACGGCAATCGTGCAGCGACGTACGCACCGGCTGCCTTGCCGAGTCTCAATGGAAACGGCACGAATGGACACTCGCCACCGCGTTCTGTCAAGCCAGTGTCAGCCATCCGAAGCGTGCCGACCGCGGCAGCGTCTCCCGTCTCGACGGAACTGTGTCGCCTTGGCACCTGGTGCTGAGCGATACCGCCCCCGAACTATCCTTATCTGAGTGAGACTTATCGGAACGGGTGAATTTCCCGAATCAGATCGCGGAAGGAGGCCTTGACGGTCCCCTTGGCTTTGATGAAGAAGGTCTGGTAGGTCTCGCGCCCCCGCAAGACATTGTAATACAGTTGAATAACCTCCTGGTACCGATGGGCTAATCGATGGCAAATACGTGGAAACGTATAGACGATTCTGGCTAGCCTCGACGCAATGCGAAACTCAGAGTAGATTTCCCGAATCACCGACAGCTCGTACTCCAGGAGGCTCCCCTGGCGATCATGAAAGATCCCCAACACACTCGCAGCCGCCATTTGGCCAGAACGAACGGCATAATAGATACCTTCTCCGAAGAGGGGATCGACTAGATGGCCAGCATCCCCGACAAGCAGAGCTCGGTGGTTGACCAGCCCACCAGTTGGCGTGCGACCTCCCAACCCCTCCCGCCCGTCGAATAGAGGCAGGGGGTGTCCGAATGGGGGTGGAATATGCAGACGGGCTAAGCCTTTTTCGTTTCGGATAAACCTGTCAAAAATGCCTTTTGGACTGGAAACCCGCCCTCGAAACTCGGCGACGCCAACCGAGAGCCCCTCCTTCTTGGGAAAAATCCAGGCGTACCCTTTGTCAGTTGCGCCGAGATCGATCAAGACCCTCCCTCCGCCTGGGTAGGGCGGGGTCTGCCCTATGGCGATCTCACTTTCGAGCGTCGGCATTCGCCTTAAGCGGCGGCCCGGAAACAGCCGCTGTGCTACGAGACTATTGGCCCCATCTGCCCCAATGAGCACTTTAGTCCGGTAGCGGCCCCAATCGGTGGCCACCTCAACTCCATCCGGTAAGGGCAGAAATTCGGACGCCTGTTCTCCCTCATGGACCTCAGTCCCCACCTTCCTCGCCTTCTCGAGCAGAAAATGGTCAAAGCGATCACGCATGACCATGTAGGCAATGGGTCGAGACGAATCAATGAGGAAGGGCTCTTCCCCCCGATAGGTGAACTGTATGCCATGGATTGTGTGTTCTACAACTGCTTGAAAGCCAGGGTCTAGAATTTGATCGATGCGGGTGGATAACCCCCCACCACACACTTTATACCGCGGGTGATGCTGTTTTTCTAACCCCAGGACGGACAGGCCTGCTCGGCTCAATTCGAAGGCTGCGGTTGAGCCAGCCGGCCCCATCCCTACAATGATCACATCGTAGGACTTGGGATCTGGTTTTGTTTTCATTGGAGGAGGCGACCTATTGGCCGAGATACCACCCAATCCCATATCGATCGAGGAGGCTGGTCACCATGGTAAGCGAGTTGGCGTAGATCATAAGGCCCACCACAACGAGACACACTCCGCTGATGGCGGACACGCCCCACAGATAGATCCGAACCTGCTTGAAATATTCAAGGAAACGATCGACGCCCAAGGCCGTGGCGAATAGTGGAAGACCCAGGCCTAGTGAGTAAAAGGTAAGCAGCATCACACCATCTAATAGTCCATCCGTGGTGCTCGCGTAAAGAAGAATCGTACCCAGCACTGGTCCGACACAAGGAGTCCACCCGGCCGCACAGGCCACCCCGATGAGAAAAGATCCGAGGTATCCAGCCGGTCGAGTGCTGAAATGAAATCGCTTTTCTGTTTGCAGGAACTTCAGGTTGAAGACCCCAAGAAGGTACAAGCCGAACACGATGATTAGTATTCCGCCAATTTTTCGAATGAGGTCCTGATAGGTCATGAGGGACTGGCCAATCAAGCTGGCGGAGGCGCCAAACGCGATAAACACGGAGGAAAAGCCGGCAATGAATAGCAGTGAGTTGAGCACAATGGCGCGACGAAATCGATGCCGGACTTCAACGCTGGCTAACTGCTCGACAGAAAGGCCAGTAATATACGACACGTAGGAGGGAACGAGGGGAAGGACACAGGGTGAGACAAAGGACAGGAGCCCAGCCGTAAAGGCCGCGAACAGCGATATGTGTTGAATTGAGTCGGGCATCCTACAGATCGCTTACGAGGCTTTGGACAAGCCGTCTTGCTTCGGGACTATGCCAATCCCGGGCGCCGAAAATTCTGTGACGCACAACTCCTCGGCCATCCACCACGAAGCTCATGGGGAGCGTCCGAGCTCCGTAGCGGAAGCCCACTCGATAATCGGAATCATGAAGGATCGGAAAGGTGAGCCCCATAGACTCCTTAAAAGGGCGTGTGACCGCCACCCCTTGAGCGTCTGTCGACACCGCTAGAATTTCAAACCCCTGCCCGCTAAACTCACGGTAGAGCCTTTCCATCGCGGGCATCTCCACTTTGCAGGGGCCGCACCACGTGGCCCAGAAATTGACGAGGACTACCTTTCCCCGATAGTCCGATAAGCTGACCGGCCGCCCACGCAAGTCCCACAGCTTGAAGTTTGGTGCTAAGGCTCCGAGTCCAACCCCGGCTGTTGCCACTGGCGCCACAGAGACCGCGGAGTGACGTGCCGCTGATTCGCTATACCCATCGTCTCCGCAGCCACTACCACCTAGGGCCAGCGCGACCAACAGGGTTGCCTTCAACAAGAACACCCTCACTCTATCCCACCATTCTCAAATGTTCGAAGGCGAGGCTTGGACCGATTTTGTTCC